>SFZC01000167.1 GCA_004558955.1 bacterium
TGGTACTTGGCTGGACACGGCCCGGGAGAGTATGTAGCCGCCGAATTCCAAAAAAAGCATTTACATTTCGTAAGTGCTTTTTACTTTGTAAAAAGATGATTTTGGTCTTTAAGATATAGTAATTTTAAATAATGAGTTTTATGTGGTTTTATAAAACAATTGATTGTCTTTTTCTAAAATCAATTTCGCGCAAAATGAAAGTAGTTGTGAGACAAGTATGATATTGACAATACCGCGAGAGATGATATAATTATAAATAAGTTAAAATTACTATTTAAATTATTGATAAGGAGTTTAAGTGCGATTCTTTTTTAACTTTTTTGATAAAGTAAAAAATAGAGCTAATTCTGTTTTTCCTTTTGAGTATAACAAGGTAATTGAATTTAACAACGAATTTTCGGAATTGCTAAAAAAAGACGCTTTTTTGGCAAGAAGTGATTATAGTTTTTTATTAACGAAGTATGATGATATTTATGTATTTTTCAACAGTTGCAAAACCGCGCTGACATTAGAATTTTATTGTAAGCAGAATAAAATTAACAAAAAAGAAATTGAAACTTTTTTGCAAGCTTATGAAGACATTAAAGACTTGCGAAAAGGTTCTTCAATTATTAATAAACATAACGAACAGTACATTATATCGCATTTAAAAAACGAAAAGACATATTTTGATGTAATTCTTCAAGAAATCGATAGGAACATTTTGCTTGACGAGGAACAACGTCGAGTGGTTCTATCAGATGAAGACTATACCTTAATTATTGCGGGTGCGGGCGCAGGCAAAACTACAACTATTGCAGCAAAAGTGCGATATTTGGTCGAAAAAAAGCATGTTGATCCAAAACAAATTTTAGTAATTTCTTTCACTAATAAGGCGGTTGGTGAATTAAAAGAACGCATAAATGACGGGCTTAAAATACCATGCCCAATTACAACATTTCATAGCGCAGGTTATGCAATTCTGAGCAAGCAAGACGTTGAGAAAAAAAATATTGTTGGCGAAGGATTTTTATTCAAGGTTGTAAATGATTATCTCATAGGCAACATTCTTGACCAGCCTGAAAACGTAGATAAACTAATTTTGTTCTTCGGTTCATATTTTGACGCGCCTTATGAAGGCAACGATATTAATTTGTTCTTTAATTACATTTCAAAGGCTGATTTTTCAACATTAAGAAGTAATGTTAATGAGTATAATGAACAAATTATCGACAGAAGAAATAATAAACTGCAAACCATAACAAACGAAGTGTTGCGTTCGGCACAGGAAGTACGGATTGCAAACTATTTGTATTTGAATAATATTGATTATGAGTACGAAGCCCCATATCAATATCATATTCTTAAAGCAAAAAAACCATACACCCCGGATTTTTGTATAAAGCAAGGGAATAAGACGGCTTATATAGAGCATTTTGGCATTACGGAAGACGGACGCCATAGTTTTTACACACCGGAAGAGTTATCGAAATATAAGCAAGAAATCAATGATAAAATTTCGTTACACAGAAAACATAAAACGACCCTTATTTACACGTTTTCACAATACAGAGACGGACGTGATTTTTTGGAGCATTTGCAAGAGCAATTACAAAACAATGGCTTTGTATTGAGGCGCAGATCTTCCCAAGAAGTTTTTGATAAACTGGTTGCAACGGAAGAGAATAAATATATATCCAAACTTGTAAAACTGATTTGTGTTTTTATAAATAATTTTAAAACTAACGGATATGGAATAGATGATTTTTATCGTTTTGAAAGAAGTACGTCAAACGTGAGGAATAAACTATTTTTGGATATTTGTAAAGCATGCTATCTTGAATATCAAAAACAACTGGGGGAAATGAACGCCATTGATTTTCAAGATATGATAAATGATTCTGCGCGTATTCTTAGAGATAAAGCAATATCAAACGAGAAATTAGATTTTAAATATATAATAGTTGACGAGTATCAGGATATTTCAAGACAAAGATTCGACCTAACGAAAGAATTATCAAAACTTTGTTCGGCTAAAATTATTGCGGTTGGCGATGACTGGCAATCAATTTATGCATTTAGCGGTTCAGATATTACGCTATTTACTCACTTTTGTTCTATTATGGGATATGGACAGGAGTTAAAGATCACAAGAACATATAGAAATGCACAAGAAGTAATTGATATTGCGGGAAACTTCATTCAGAAAAATGAAAGTCAAATTAAAAAATCGCTTATATCGACCAAACACATACAAAAACCTGTTATTATTGAAACATATAGCGAAGAATATGATAGAAAGCAATATCAAGGAAAGGGAGGAAGATACTATCATTTAGGGAAACAACTTGAAAGTGTAATAGGGCAAATATTAAAAAATAATAAGGAAGAAGGAAAAAGCCCAAATTCGCCAATATTATTAATTGGTCGTTATGGGTTTGATGCCAATAAACTTTGTTTTTCAAGCGATTTTGTATATGATGAACAAAACAGTAAACTGATAAGCAAAAAATACAAAAACGCAAGGCTGGTGTTTTTAACAGCACATAGTTCAAAGGGATTAGGTTATGATAATGTTATTATTGTAAATGCAAGAAACGAAATATATGGGTTCCCGTCAAAAGTTGATAATGATCCTGTAATGCAATATGTTGTCAAGGACGATAAAACGATTGATTATGCCGAAGAGCGCAGATTGTTTTATGTAGCGATGACAAGAACCAAGAATAGAGTATATATTATCACGCCGGAACAACACCCGTCGGAATTCATTCTGGAACTAATAAGAGAATATCCAAATGTGTTAGTCATCGGACAAATCAATGAAGAGGTTGCTAACAACACGAGGGCAATTAAAAAGTGTCCAATTTGTGGATACCCACTTCAATTAAAATGGAACAAAAATTACGGATTGAGATTATGGATTTGTACAAATGAGCCAGAAGTTTGTGGTTTTATGACAAATGATTTAAATGGCGGAGAATTATCGATACAAAAGTGTCCAAAATGTAGAGACGGTTATTTAGTTGTTAAACAAGGCGTATCCGAGCCTATACTAGGCTGCACAAACTATAAGCACGATAAAACCGGATGTGACTGCCTAATGTCCAAGGATTACTATAAACGTTGGCGAAGTAGCGGATTTGAAGATGATTTGTCAATTGATAAGCCATCGTTTTTAAATGGTATTGAACAAAAAATGCCAAAAGTTATTCGTCAAAAGCCCGCCCAAAAAAAAGACACGGAGCGCACGGCGTATCATAAAACAGCATTCTCTGAAAAATATATTGAGAAAGATGGTTTTTTAGTGATTGTTGATGATGAGGGTAATATTATAACCGATATGAACTTATTGCGCTATCTTCGAGGATTTAGGATTATGTTAATGAAAAATACAAATCTGCCGGCATATCGCATTGTGAGCAATAAAGGACTTGTATCTCTTGCAACATATAGACCCGAAACGAAGGAAGAATATTTAAGGTTGAACGGATTAGGCGAGGTGTCTTATATGTTATATGGAAAAATGTTTATAGAAGAAATCAAAAAATATTATCACAACAAAAAATAAGCAAAATCAAACCATATTAACGATAGAATAGACAAGGACAAAGAAACTATAAAACCGTGGCGGAGGTCACGGTTTTTTTGTGCGAAAGTTGTTTGAAACAAATTAAAAGTGTGATAAAATCTAAATATGGTTATCGAAACGGGAAGGCTCAGAATCG
>SFZC01000168.1 GCA_004558955.1 bacterium
CGGGGTTTGAACGTTTCGAATATCAAGTTCTTTTTTCGATTTGTCCTGATAGTTTGAAAGTTCTTCATACTCTTCCACCGTCATATACCCTGACGGTGTCAAATTCAAAATTTTACCCTCTTTTTTGTATTTTTCCTGCTCCTTTAATCTGTCGTATTTATAACGCAAATTTTTTGAGCGGATATCCTGTTTATTGGGAATTTCCAGTGCAAAAACTTTTATAAAAAATGACAATATAAGTATTGATATAACAGGTAATATTCTTGTTTTCATAACTTTTGTGTCCGATTATACCAAACCGTCTTTCATCGCCGTTGCCACTGCTTTTGAACGGGTTTTAACATAAAGTTTTTGCAAAATGTTGTGAACGTGAGTTTTGGTAGTCGCAAGCGTAATTACCAATTTTTTAGAAATTTGCGGGTTTTTTAATCCCTCAACCAAAAGTGCTAAAACTTCCATTTCACGTTCTGTCAATCCATACAAATTTTTACCTTTTTGGTAATTTATTCCGCTTAATCTTGCTTCTGTTTGGTTTGCTTTTCTGATATTTGACAGTACCACACGAGCAATAGCCGGATCAAGCCAGCCAACTCCTTCGCTGACTGCTTTGATTGCGGAAATTGTTTGTTCTGAGGTTGCACCTTTTGTAATATATCCGTCCGCACCTGCCGCAAAAGAATCCAAAATATCGTCCTCATTATCTCGAGAAGTGTTCATCAATACTTTAATTTCAGGCATTGAATTTTTAATTTTTCTTGTTGCTTCAATACCATCAATAGTTGGCAAACCGATATCCATAATTACCAAATCGGGTTTCAATTCCAACGCTTGTTCAACGCCTTCCAATCCGTCAGATGCCGCTCCCAAGACCTCAATAGAGTCATTGTTTGATAAAGCGAAGGACAAGCCCATTCTTGTCATGTCGTGATCTTCGATAATTGTAACTTTTACAGTGTCTGACATTGTTTCCACCTTCTATACTCTTGATAGTGCAACTACGTTTGTAAGCAGGAATGAAAATTCGCTGCCTTTGTTGACTTTACTTTCCACCCAAATTTTTCCGCCGTGAGCCTCAACGATTTGTCGTGATAAATACAGTCCAAGCCCTGTTCCTGTTGAACGTTTCTTGCCCGTACCTTGAGAAAATCTCATAAACAGGTGCGGAATATCTTCTTTCGGAATACCGTTTCCGTTATCTGTCACCGAGAACAGCAAATCTTTTGAAACTATTTTGGCGTGAATATCTATTGTACCACCTTTGTTTGTGTAATTCAAGGCATTACCGCAAAGGTTGATGATTACACGCTTGATTTCCGCTCTATCGGCATCTATCAAAACTTCATCATCAAAATCACAGTGTAAATTAAATATAATATCTTTTTTCTTTGATAGCGGCTCTAATTCATCATAGCATTGCTTAATCAAATCTTTTATATTGAAGACCGTTTTGCAAAGTGAGAGTTTTCCGCTTTCAAATCTGTAAACCTCAAGCAACGCATTTACAAGTCCGAGTAAATCCTCATTGCTCTGCAACATTGTAGTAAGCAAGACTTTCTGTTGGTCTTTTAATTCCCCTAGCGAGCCGTCAATAAAAAATTTCAAGGTTTGAATTGCCGCAAGTAACGGAGTTCTCAAATCGTGTGTCAAGGTCGCAATAAAGTCATCTCTTAATCTTTCGGTTTCTTTTTGAACGCTGAAATTTCTTATTACACCTACGAATTTTTCAATTTCGGAATCTTCGTTTGAAAGGGTGGCAAAGTTTATTTCAACAGGTATTGCTTCGTTTGTAATAACATTTCTTATATATAAATCTCTGAGTAAAAATTCAGAGTTTTCGCAGGATAAGCCGAGAATTGTGCTTTTGACGGCGGATTTTTGAGTCTTGTTAAATTTTGGATTATCAGTGTAGGCAATTTCTTGAATTTTCATTTTTTGAATTGCCTCGGCTGAAAGTCCTACCATATTTTCACATGCCGGATTAACCTGTTCAATATTACCTTTTGCATCAATTATTATAATTCCGTCCGCACAGTAGTTAATGATTCCTGACAATTTTCTGTTTGCAAGGGTTAATTCCTTTGTGCGTTCCGCAACAATAACTTCTAACTTGTCCGAATATTCCTGTAATTTAGTTTTTGCTTCTTCAAGTTGAGCTATTTTTTCTCGCAAATTTGCAAGCAAATGGCTTCTTTCAATACCGTTTTTGATATTCATAACAAGGTCATCGTTATCCCAAGGTTTTTCAATATATTTATAAACCCCGATTTCATTTATGGTTTTTATTGCGTTTTCCTTGTCTGCGTAAGCGGTTAGCAAAATCATACTGACTTCAGGGTATAGTTTTTTTGCTTCACGAAGAAACTCCAAACCGTTCATTTCAGGCATCAAAAAGTCTGAAATAATAAGGTCGGGAGTTTCGTTCTTCAGATAATCAAGAGCTTCTGTCGGGTTGTTAAAAACAACAACGTCAGTGAAGCCCTCAATTTTCATCAAAGTTGAAAATGTTGAGGTGAGCATTTTTTCGTCATCAACATATACTATTTTCCCTAAATTCATAGTAATATAATAGTTTATATTGCAAAAATAAACAAATTAGTTACAAAATCGCAATATTTCTAAATATATTAGAAAATTTGAGAAACTTTTACAAAGTGTTTTTTGGTTCGTATTCTCTTTTCTCTAATTCTCTATCAATCAGGTATAATGCCGATTTTTCAGAACCGAATGTTTTTAATTTTGCTATAATTTTAGAAACTTGTGCTTCTTCTTCGATTTGTTCTCTCAAATATCCGTCTATGAAATTTCGGGTAGCCAAATCGCACTCTCCTTCTGTCATAGTCGCCACTTTATCAATAGAAGCGGTTATAGCTCTTTCGTGCTGATAAATCTGTTCAAAAATTGCTTGCGGACTTGACATGTCAAACATTGGTGTCGCAATTTGGTTTAAATGAATTTGAGAATTTCGTCCGATTACATATTCAAACAAAATCATTCCGTGATCGATTTCTTCTTTTGATTGAATTTTTGTCCAGTTAGAAAAGCCGTACAGACCAATTTCAGCAAAATAAGCCGACATTGACAGATATAAATATGAGGAATAAAATTCCTTGTTAATTTGTTCATTAAGAATATCTCTGATTTTATCACTAATCATTTTTTCTCCTTTGTTAAATAAATTTTGCTTCCCATAAGCCGTGAATATTACACATCGCAACAGCTTTTTCTATTTCAAAGCAAATGGGTACTCTCATTTTCGGCTCATCGTTTGGGTTAAGATATCTTCGCATGATTTTTTTGTTTCCTTTCGCATAAACTTCAATAAATTCAATGTAATGCTCTTTTTCCATAGGATGCGGAACTTCACTGATTACGATTTCCTGATAATCGTCTGTTTTGTTTAATTTAGGCAAATGATGTTCAAAATGTTCGTCCTCGTTGCGATGTATTTCTACACGTTCCATTGGTTCGTTGCAGCAAACAAGTTCACCTGCACCTTCTTGTACGACTTCTACCAACGTTCCGCAAATGTTACATTTATAAAATTCAAAATTTTGACTCATAATACTAAATCTCCTTTCACTGATTATATTAGACTTTAATAAAATTTTCTCATTCGACAGGCGGACAATTCTTAATATAATACTGGACGTCAAAATATTTGTATGGTATGATACTTTTGCCGTGTTCCATG
>SFZC01000169.1 GCA_004558955.1 bacterium
AAAACTTCCAATTAATATTGCATTCATTTGAATAGAATGTAAGCCAAATAACATATATCCTAATAAAAAACCAGCATATATACCAAGCCCACCTAGTCTTGGTATAGGTTTAGTATGTACTTTTCTAGCATTTGGAACATCCATAGCCCCAATAAATTCAGCAATTTTTTTTACAACAGGTATAAATGATGCTGTTATTAAAAAAGTTACTATTATAATTAAAAATATGTCTTTTATATTCATAATAATTACAACTCCTTGAAATTCAAATCATATTCACAAACATATTATATAACATATTTAAATATTTATCAATTAAATTTAAAATAAAAAACAATTTATTCAATACTATTTAACACACTAATACAACATATTTAATAATAAAAACAAGTTAAACTGTTAAAATATATATTTTTTTTATTAAAATTACAAATTTTAGTAATCATAATAGACAATCTTTTAGAAATTTGATACAATAATAATAGCCAATAAATGAAAAATTTAATTTAATTCACAAGAGTTAATTGGTTATATTTTATGTAAGTAAGGAGGACATATCACTTATGATACCAAAAAAAATACATTACGTTTGGGTTGGTGGTCAAAAAAAACCAAAAGATATAGAAAGATGTATAAATTCCTGGAAAAAGAATTTAAAAGGATATGAAATAAAAGAATGGAATGAAAATAATTTCGATATTAATTCACATTCTTTTACAAAGGGAGCATATAAAAGTAAAAAGTGGGCTTACGTTAGTGATTATATTAGAATGTATGCGTTATATGAAGAAGGTGGAATCTACTTAGACACAGATAATTTAGTTTTAGAGGATCTAGAAAAATTTTTAAATGATAGAGCATTTGTTGGATTTGAAAATCCAAATTATCCATATACAGCAGCATTTGGATGTGAAAAAGGTCATCCGTTAGTAAAAAAAGTCTTAGAATATTATGAAGGAAAAAATTTTGAATTTGATTCAAAAGATCAAATGAAATCAGTTAATACTAAAATAGTATCAGACATATTAGTAAAAGAATTTGGATGTAAAGTAAATAATAAAGAACAAATAATAAAAGAAGGAATACACGTATATCCTGATTATATTTTATGTAATCCGTCTAAAGAATCATCTGTTATTCATATATTTACTGGTACTTGGATGGAAGGTGCAAAACCAATTGCAAGGAAAATAAATAAATTTATTAAGTTAAGACTAACAACGAAAAATCGAGCCAACCTTTATAGAAAATATATAAATAAAATCTAGGAAGTGAATAATGACAAGAACAGAAAACTCAACAAAAAATATGTATACAGGACTTATTTATCAGTTTCTTATACTTATTTTTAGATTTTTAACAAGAACCGTTTTTATTTACTGTTTAGGTGAAAAATATTTAGGGATTAATGGCTTATTTTCAAATATATTAAATTTATTATCACTTGCTGACTTAGGTATAGGAGCTGCACTTGTTTTTGCATTATATAAACCAATTGCAGAAAAAAATGAAGAAAGAATCAATATCACTATTAAATTTCAACAAGTTGGTCGAAGAACATCCAAATAGGATTGTTGCAAACAATCAAGAAGAAATCTTGGATGAGAGAAACATTGATTTCTCAAAAAATGTTCTTGTTAGTTTAGTAAAACAGGATAATATAGAACAATATTTAGACCGTTCTGCAAAAGTGTATTACACAGGTAAAAGGTTTCCGTCAACGGTAGCCCTAAATAAGTTGTATTACTTTATGCCTTACATGAAAAACAAAGGCATTAGGGATTTGTATGTCATAAAAATCGCTCGTGTTGGAACGAAGCAGGAAGTGCACCCAGAATGCGACGACAACGATTTTAGACTTGTTTTCGAAATTGATTATGTCGGCCAGCTTTTTGAGGATTACAAGCCAATAAAACTTGATATTTGGGGCGCTTTAATCTATAATTCAATGAGAAACATTTCATTTGCGAAAGGAAAGATGACCATGTACAACGATATGCCGGACAGCATTGATTTTCTTAAAAATTATGACCCGGAGCTTGCCGCATCTATGGAGCGCGAGCTTTGCCGCCAAAGAAGCAATATAGAGCTTATAGCTTCAGAAAACTTTGTTTCTCCGGCGGTGCTCGCCGCTATGGGCAGCGTTCTTACAAATAAATATGCAGAGGGGTATCCGGGTCACAGGTATTACGGAGGCTGCTGCTATGTTGACGAAGTGGAAAACATTGCGCGCGACCGTGCCTGCAAACTTTTCGGCGCGGAGCACGCCAATGTTCAGCCGCATTCCGGCGCACAGGCAAACCTTGCCGCATATTTCGCACTTGCGGAATACGGCGACACAATTATGGGAATGGATCTTTCGCAGGGCGGTCACCTTACCCACGGAAGCCCCGTAAACTATTCCGGCAAAACCTACCGCTTCGTGCCCTACGGAGTGAACATTGAAACGGGGAAAATCGAATACGAACGGGTGCGGGAAATCGCTCTTGAGTGCAGACCGAAAATCATCGTTGCGGGAGCCTCCGCCTATCCGAGAGCCATTGACTTCGAAAAATTCCGCGAAATCGCAGACGAGGTCGGCGCATATCTTATGGTTGATATGGCGCATATTGCGGGACTTGTCGCCGCAGGGCTGCACATGTCGCCTGTTCCCTATGCAGATGTGGTTACCAGCACCACCCACAAAACCCTCCGCGGCCCCAGGGGCGGCCTTATTCTCTGCAAGGAAAAATATGCGAAGCAAATCGACAAAGCGGTTTTCCCCGGAACTCAGGGCGGCCCTCTTGAGCATATAATCGCGGCGAAGGCAGTGTGCTTCGGCGAAGCACTTAAACCGGAATTTGCCGACTATCAGCGCCGCATTGTTGAAAATGCCAAGGCTCTTTGTGAGGCTCTCAAGGAAAATGGCTTCGATATTGTCTCCGGCGGAACGGACAACCACCTTATGATGCTCGATTTGCGGAAAACCGCCGTCACCGGCAAGGAGCTTGAGCACCGCCTTGACGATGTGAATATCACCGCGAACAAGAATATGATTCCCGGCGACCCCCAATCTCCGTTTGTGACCAGCGGCGTCCGTTTGGGAACGCCCGCCGTCACCACAAGAGGCTTCGGCGCGGAGGAAATGAAGCAGATAGCAGAATTTATTGCAAAAACCGCCTTTGACTATGAAAACACCCGCGATGAAGTAAAAGAACAGGTCGCAAATCTTTGCGCGCGTTTTCCTCTTTATGAATAACGCGAAAAACAACGAAAAGAGATGACGTTATGTCTGCACCATTGGCAGACAGACTGCGGCCGACGGAGCTTTCGGAGGTCTGCGGTCAGAAACACATACTTGGAGAAGGCAAGCTTCTTCGCAAAATAGCCGAATCCGGCGAGATACCCAACCTTATATTTTTTGGTCCTTCCGGAACAGGCAAAACCACCGTAGCCCGCATTCTGGCAAAGAAAGCGGGCAAAAAGCTTTGCCATCTTAACGGAACTTCGTGCTCAACGGCGGATATTCGTGAGGTTATTGCCGAAACGGCGGGAATAGAGGGCGCAAACGGCGTGCTGCTCTATCTTGATGAGATTCAGTACCTGAGCAAAAAGCAGCAGCAAACCCTTCTGGAATTCATCGAGGACGGCAGAGTAACCCTTATTGCTTCAACAACGGAAAACCCGTATTTCTATGTTTATAACGCAATTT
>SFZC01000170.1 GCA_004558955.1 bacterium
CATTATTTTCATTGATCTTTTCTTGATCTTCCGTCCATTTTCCAAATTTTATTACATCCTCATTGGGTTCAGTTTCAAATAGAGACAATATTTTTTTCATAATAAAAACCATAGACTTCCAATCTTCTTTAGAAATCGGATTACCAAAATCAGCAAGTAACATAAGTAACTTTCTGAAATCCTTTTTTTGTTCATCTGATAATACTTTCATAATAGCATTGATTGAATTTCCCGTAGCAGGTATATAATTACATTCCTTAGCTTTATTAACTAATCGTCTAAGCCCTTTACAAATCCATTCAATCTGCTCTGATTTTTCTCCATTATTCTGAAATTCTTCAATTCCTTTCCTAAAATAATCAATCAATTTTTTAGGAGTGGTTCTCTTGTTTGCTTTTCTAGCTTCATAAGCATTCCAATAATCATATATTCCTTTGGGAAATTGATTATCTTTTGTCTCTTCTTTTTTATCATGAATCATCCCAATTACATGAACGCCTTCTTTTTCATAAGTTTTCAGTTCCTCATCACTAAACCTATCCAATATAAGTTGTCCAAATTCATCTATTACCTGAGCTGCATTCTCCTTTTCAAATAAAAAGATTGTATGTTTGATTCCCTTTTGCGTAAATTCATTGTCTGTACCGTCCATTTGAGCTTTTGAAAGAGCAACAGTATTGGCTAAACTTGATATGGATGAATCAAATCGTCTGCTTTCACTTAAAACAAGTGCATTTTCCCTTGGAAAATTTCCCGTTGTATCATCAGCATATAAATTCCCATATATTGCTTGATTACTATCACCAAATCCCTGCCTTATGCTCAACTCTCCATCACTATTAAAAGCCTTTTTGAGCAAATCCCATTGAAACGCATCTGTATCCTGAGCTTCATCTATAAACAATATAGGAAACCTTCTCTGTATAGCTTTAGGTATCTCATCCCATTCTTTCAAAACTTTTTGAGCATATAAAAGCATTTCCCCAAATGTAAAATATCCATCTTTTTGAGTTTTCTCAATAACTGATAACAAAAGTTCATTTGTTTCTTCATTTTTAACTCGCTCGATATTCCCTATATTATCTCGATATTCGCAAATCGTCTCACTTTTATATTGCATTTCTAAATAGTAACGTTTATTTCTTGGTAGTTTATTCCATCTAAGTGAGTGGACAAGCTCCGTATCTATAATATTTATTTCATATCCGTTTGACTTTAACCATGGTAAAGAAATATATGTATCAAAAAAAGAATGCACTGTACCTATAAAATGCGGATACGATAACAATTTTCGCCCAATCTCTGTGTTTCCTAATCGCTCTTCTATCTCTTCTCTTGCCACATTTGTATGCGATAAAACACAGATGCCAGCATTGGAATATGGCCATTTCTTTGCAAGAATAGCCAACTTAGCAACCAATATAGTTGTTTTACCGCTTCCCGGAAACGCCTGTATATCAACAGAATCCATATTTTTTAGTACATTAACTCTAGCAGAATCAAAATGAACTTTTCCGTCCATCATCTCTTCTACCCACAATATATCTTCGTCAGTAATCTCTATATTTGCTAATTTCTCAATTTCCAATCAATTCACCCCTTAGTAACATATATAATTGCACTTATCAAATAATCCGGTAATACCTTTTTCAAGTCTTCAGCTCTGTTTATATATTTCTTTTCAAGATTAATCGCTAATTCTTGTGCGAAATCAGCTTTTGATGCTTTTTTTGAAGTAAAAAAACTATAAAAGTAAGCTGCTTTTTCTTCTTTAGTTTTATAAGCATTTATCTTTTCAACTAATTTATCCTTCTTACTTGGTCTATTCTTTTTTTCATAGCTTACATTTATTACAGAATCAATTAATATTTCCTTCATTTCTTCATCCTGTAGGCCTATATACGCTAAGTCATATTCTAATGTCCAATGATTGGCTACAAATGTCTTTACTTTCTGTCCATCTGCTTTTTCTTTTATCTCTTTAACATGATTTTCTGCTTCTGGTACTGAAAAATCAGCCTCTGCTCGCCATGTACGTTTACTTTTCTCTGGCCATGTATCCTTATCATCTGTATATTTTTCATCAATACAAATTCTTGGAGCACAATTGGGCATGATATCTCTATCTGTAACACATGCAACATTTACATCCAATTGTTTATTCTCATCTTTTCTTTGAAATATCCTTGCATATCTTCTCAATCCGGTACTTCTAACATCAACAAGCGAAGTTCCATAATCTGTAAAATTACATCCCAATAATTTGGATAATGTAGGTAGCAACAATGCCTCTCCAGGACCTTCTACAATTATTACACTTCTTGCAAAAAACAGATTTGCTTTAGTTGCATCAAGGTATTTTTCCAAATAAAGATAATCATCTTCATCCAATTTTGTCTGCTCTTTCTCAAGAGAATATGCTTTACCCGATTTCACAATCACAATGTTCGATAATTTTACAACAGAGGCCAATAATGGCGAATGTGTAGTAATTATAGTCTGTCTATTCCCTTTCTCAGATTCTTCTTCTAAAGATTGAATTAATTTTAATTGTCTTTGTGCGTGTATATGTGCTTCTGGTTCCTCAATCAATAAAAAACATGATTTATTATCTCCCATTGCCTCATTATGTAATAGTAACTCACATGCCATACTCATAATATTACTTGTCCCAAGTCCAACTCTACCGCACATATCACTGGCATCTTTATCTACTGCAAGATCTAATTTCTCCAGTAATGCCATCTCTTTTTTTATTTTATTAGAATTTGACCCTGTAACTTCCAATCTTGTTCTTATGTTATCCTTTTTCAAAAGCATTTTTTCTTGCAGTATTGTCGTCATTTCTTTGTTGATTGAATCCAGTGCTGGATGTTTTGCTAAAAGTGTATTTGAAAGATCTGCTATTCCCGCTATGGAAAGATTATGAATATCATTTCCCTCCTCATACTCATCAACTCCCTGATCTACAACAGAAATATGTTGCATAATTTGTGATAGTCTTGAATGTCTTCCAGCCTGCATTTCACTATATGCATCTCTCAAGGCACGCAAGTATGTAGCTCTTAACAGTTCTCTTGCTTCTGCAGATGGTGATGGTCCGTTTCCTTCTATTCCTGTTGAGATATTTACCACTGGACGAGGTGGATTGAATGATGATAAATATCTGCACGTCCAATGTAGATATAAACATGGATTTTTTTTATTTTCATCTTCATATGAGAGGCATTCCAAAAAAGCCCCTCGTTCATTTTCATTCAATTCCTCAAATTTACATGTAATTTTGATTTCTAATGTAGCATCTTCTTTGTAAAAATCTTCCTGCTCCACTCTATACCAATTCATATCTGTAGTTCCAAGAACTAGTTTTATTGCATCCATGATTGCTGATTTTCCAGAATCATTTTCTCCAACAAGAACATTTAAACCTTTTTTGAAAGTAATACTATGCTCATTTCCATCAAAACATCTAAAATTCTTTATTTGCAACAATGAAAGATACATATTCCTCAACTATCCTTTCTTTTGTTATCCGATTACACCTTATCTTCGTTTTATAGTTTTACAACACTTACAATACTTTCCAGTATCCTGCCTTTTTTGAGCCAACCCGCTCTATATAACCATTTTCTCTTAAAAATGATATATTGTTTTCTACTGCTGTTTCACTCACG
>SFZC01000171.1 GCA_004558955.1 bacterium
AATGACAGTGTCCACTTGATTGATAAAATACTGTTCCACCGGAAGAATCTTCAAAAGCCAATTCAGCATCCAATGTAGGATTTTTAGCAACCCCATATGGACAGAAAAATTTACTTGAAGTAGGGGATGTCTTACATGCACCCATATCACAGGTTGATTCCAGATTATCATGTAAACAAGCAAAATTATTCCTGCGGGAAGCAGGAATAAATATGGTGCAAATTTTCCATAATATTTGAACATAAACTGATTATGACACTATATTGGATGCTGGTCAAGTTTGTTGCTCACTTGGTTTAGATATACAACATGCCATCTTTTAATAAAGAGTCACTCTTGATTTCTCTGTTTTTAAGTTCTTCAACCACCTCTGAGCAAGCCTCAACAAATTTGTCTTCAGTTTCTGTTGAAAGTTTCTTTGAAAATTCCAATTTCTTTGAAATTCCCAATTCCATTTCAAGTATTGCTTTTTCGGCTTTTAGTGCATTGAATACTTTTGTAATCTTTTGAGCAATTTCGCAGTCAGGAAGTTTTGATAATTTCTTTGTCGCATCAGAAGTAAGAGAGGCTTCGTATTCGCTGTTAAAGTTTCCGTCAAGCAAATTAAAACCGATATTGTCGCCGTGTTTAAAACTTCCGCTGATTGCGACTGTATCGTTCGGCGAATTTGCAGTCTGTTTTTCAAATTCTTTTCCAATTTTGTTCCAACGTCCCTTGTTTGCAACATTTGTAATATTAAGTCTTGCTGTGAAGTTTACATTGTTGTTTAAAATTGGGTTCATATATTATACCCCTTTTTATAAAATTACATGTCCGTTTTAAAACCTCTTAAGAAAATTTTTGCTCTCTTTTTCGGAAAATATTGCGAAATGTAAAGGTGTTTTGGTAACATTTATTCACAAAGAGCAACTTTTTTTTAATTCATGTTTTTATAATAATGTAGGGAAAAAGGAAAGTATTAAATGTCTAGTCAAATCAATGGTCTAAATATTCCGGTATTAGAAAATAAAAAACAGGTTGCATTTAAGCAAAACCCTGTTCCGCCACAAGAAAATCAACAACAAACCTCAATGCAAGGTCAAGGTACACCTGCTGAAAGACAACAACAAATTAATCAGGCTGTTGATAATTCATATCTTGCAAAAAGAGTAAACGCTTCTCAAGAAAACAATCCTTTAGCAACCGCAGCACTTGGTGTTGGTTCTTGGTACGGCATATCTCAAGGCATGGAATATGTCAATAATAAATTGAGTTCTGGTGATTATGCTAAGACTATTTACGGCAAATTGGGTAATGCAGGTGACAAATTCACCGAAAAAACTCTTGTCGGTAAATATTTCCAAAAAGCGGTTGATGGTTCTAAAAGTTTATTAGAAAGACTTTCTAAGAAAAGCAGATTTGTTAATTCCTTAACTCATTTCTCAACAAGTCCTGAATGGAGTTTAGTAAAAGGGGCATCTAAAGGTCCGGAAAGTTTCCTATTAACAGACATTGAAAGTGTTATGGAATCCTTTATGAGGCCTATTGCGGGTGAACATAAATTTCATATCTTTAGTTTTGGGTTCGGACCTAAAGAAAAATCTTTCCAAAAACTTGAGCAGTACGGAATGTCTCAAAAGGATATCAATGCGTTTAAAGATAGTGTGAAAACATTATCGGATGAGGAACAGATTTTGGCTCTTCAACGTAAAGAAATTGAGATGTTGGGTGCTGATAAAAAGACATTAAATGCGATAAAATCCGAAAAAGACTTGTCAAAATTGACAGATATGGCAAAAGAACTCAAGTCTAAAAAGTTTGGTTTTAAAAACTTTGCCGAATTTGAGGCTTTGAAGGGTAGTTTCATTGATAATCCTGACAAGGTATTAAACATGATGGAAACTGCTTCAAAAGATTCAAAATTAAAAGGTGTTTCAATTTGGCGTGATGAAACTACAGCTGTAGGCAAGGGTAAATCACATGCGGTGGGTAGATTTGTTTCCTTCTCTGAAATGAGAAACAAATTATATGTTGTAAAAGGTAAAATAAACAAATCAACACTAGGGCGAGCACTTCCGAAAGGTTTGGCATGGCTGTTTGAAGGCGGTACTAACAGATTTGGCGGTGGTAAACTCGGTGTTATTATGCAGGCAACAATCTTGGCTGATATTTTGTATAACACAATTACCGCACCAAAAGGTGAACATATCAAAACCTTTGCAGAGCGTACAGTAAATGACTTTACATACTTTGTCGGAATGGCTGTCGGTATTTTGGGTATGCACAAATTAGCAGGTGCAGGTAAATATATCGGCTTGAATAATCAAGCAGATTTGAATGCGTATAGAGAAGGCTTGAAAGCCTTTAACCAAAAAGTAAAAGCAGGCTTGCTAAATAATAAAAAGGCATATAAATTTGCTGAAAAAAGACTTGATGTATTGTTAGGCAAGAAAAATATTAAAGGCTTATTTAACAAGACAATGTTCAAGTTGGGTAAATTTATCAATATGGGTAATGAACGCAAATTGGCTTATGTTTCAACCGGCAAATATAATTTGAACTGGTTGAGAAAAATGGCTAACGGAAACATTCTTGGTGTTCCGATGAGATTTGCAATCCCAATGATGATGGTTACTCCGTTCTTGGTAAAATTGACAACTACAACCGCACATAAAATCTTTGGTCGTCCTACTCGTTCCGTACTTGATGAAGACGAAGAAAAACCTGAAGAAAAACAAGAGCAGGCAAATCAGGTAAACGGACAAAATCAACAGGTGTTCAAAGGTGGTCAAAATCCGAACGTAAACCAACCTGAACAAAAAGTAACACAACAACCGAAAAATCCTCAAGATTATCCTGATTCAAACTTAATAAAAATGGCGGCTAACGGCAAAAATCCTGTAACAAGAACTTATGTTCCGTCTCCTGAATGCGGTATTCCGGGGGCTGAAAAGAACAAAAAACAAATGGCTCCCGCAAGATCATACATTCCAAACCCGCAAGGAGTAGTGATTCAAGGTCCTGATATGACGGCGGCAAATCAAGCGTTGGCAGAAGCAGCATTAGCGGAAAAACAAATTCACGAAACTTTGGCATCTTTGAACCAATAAGGTAATTGCAAACTTATAAAAAGTATGTTAAACTTCAATTAAGTCCGTATGGGTGTTAATTTTGTTCCTACATTTATATAAATAGGGAGAGTTAACTCCATGGCATTGAAGTACACCCGCCGATATTTTATCGCCAGCGGGAAACGGATTAGTCAGGGTGCTCACCCACCTGCGAGTTCAGCAGGTAACAAAATCCACCTGTATCGGGCTTTTTATTTTTTAACGATTGCCTAACCTTGACAAATATGCTACAATACGGAGTATAGGCAGGTGTTTTATGCAAAAAATTTCGGCAATGATACTATCAGATGAATTTTCAACGACAGAAGTTTTGAAGCTTTTTGTCGGAGAATTTGACAATACTGAACTTTTGGAAGTCTCAAATAATTATTCTGAAATTCTTGAAGTTCTTGCAAATTCGCCGAATAAAACCGTTTTTATTGTAGCAAAATTTAGGATGTTTTTCAATTATATATAAGCAGTTAAAAAGGACTAAAATTAATTATTAATCCTTGTCTAATAAAAGTAAGCCATTATATTCTAGTTTTACTTCTTGATCATCTATTTTTA
>SFZC01000172.1 GCA_004558955.1 bacterium
CGGAATGATGGTTTCAACCGCCGGAATAGTGGCTCTATGCTGCCGGAATGGTGGCTCTCAAACTCCGGACAGGTGGCTCAACGAGAGCCGGAATACTCAATAATATTAATTATGTTCAGAAAGAGGAAATGAGACGATATTTGGCTAGTATATTATAGTAAAGGAAAATGTATCATATTGCGAAATTAATCTATACCTTTTAATATAGATATTGAAGACCATGGGGCATGATGCTAGTTGCTTTGAAGTGATGTTTTTTCGATTGGGCAAGATACTAACGAAAGAATCGTATATACAAATTAAACGAACATAAACATGACAAAATGATGAAAATCACAAAAATAATGTTGATAATATGCTGTATATGGGTATAATTATAGAATAGTAAGGAAAGGGGGACGAAAAATATGTTGTTGAATTTTAGAATGAAAAATTTCCGATCATTTAGGGATGATACATTTTTTACAATGCTTGCGAGTAAACAAAAAACTCACAGCGATTATATAATTAACGATGAAGCGAATGGTAATAAATTAAGAGTTTTGCCTATGAGTGTAATTTATGGAGCAAATGCATGTGGTAAGTCAAATATTATATTGGCTATGAATATATTGAAAAATATTATTATGGAAGGGACGTTAGAATGTAAAACCCTTGAACCATATAAAAGTACGTTATCTTTTATTCGAGATAATAATTGGTATGAGCCAATTATGTTAGAGATTACATTCTTTACTTCTAGGAATATATATAAATATAGAATTATGTTTACGGATATTGATGTATACAAGATAGTGGAAGAAGTGCTTTACATTAATGATGAAAACATTTTTACTAGAAACGAAAATGGCAAGATAAATGTAGACGTAAATCACTTGATGAGAAAAGGATACATTAGAAAGGATGAAGAAGATTTTTCAAAACGGTTAATAGATAAGCTTAATCAAACATTGGATAAACAGAGACTTGTTGTTACGGGGGCAATTAGTAATTTATTTGATAAGAGATATTTTGATGATTTTTTTTCGTGGTTTAAAAATTTTAATGTTATTATGAATGCTAATGATATGAATTTTAAACAAAAAGACTTGCGAACTATAGTTAATCAAAATGTCGATGGAGAAGGAGGAAACAAGTTTTGGGAAAGTGATGCGGTTAAGGAAATTATGGATATCGCAGAGTTTGGAAATCAAAAAATAAGATTTGTGTCAGACAAAGATAATGAAGATTTATCTATGTGTTCTATGTACCGAGTACCATTTGAACATGAAAGTGATAAATATTATATTTCAATGTTAGTTGATTCAGAAATAATGGAGTCAAAAGGAACTATTCATTTGATAAGATTGATTCAACCTTTTATAGATGCTTTATCTGAGGGCGGTGTAATTGTTCTAGATGAAATGGATGCATCGTTGCATTTTGAATTAGTTGTATCATTGATTAGAATTTTCAATAACAAAGATATTAATAGAAATGGTGCGCAACTAATTTTTAATACACATAATCCTATATATTTGGATGGTGCGTTATTAAGGCATGACCAAATTGTTCTAGTAGAAAAAAGAAAGAATGATATGGTCAGTGAAATATATTCATTATCTGATTATGGTTTGCGACCAGAAGAAAGAATTTTGAAAAATTATTTGAATGGAAAATATGGCGCATTGCCGCATGTGGACTTAGAAATAGCATTTAAACATATATTGGAAGGTGAGGAGGTATCTTTTGAATAGACCACAATCGAAAGCTAGGAAACCACAATTTTTATGTATTGTTGGGTGCGAAGGCAAAAACCAAGAAAGGTTATATTTTGACAGAATTGCACAATTAATTAACAATGTGGAAGAAAGAACTCAAGATTTGGTTTTTGATTATGCAGAACCATATGGTGGTAATCCAAAGTGTGTAGTTGAGAGAACTATTGAAAAGTCTATAGGCAAAGAAAATAAGATGTCAGTATTCGATTATGATGGTAAGAAAACAAAATATGAACAGGCAATTGATTTGGCAAATGAAAATCACATAGTATTAGGGTATTCTAATTATTGTTTTGATTTGTGGTTAGTTCTTCATAAAAAGGAGTATGACGGTACTGTACAAAATCAGGATGGTTATGCAGATGTGTTGAGATCTGTATATGGTTTGGAACCTGATGCAAATATCAAAAAGGAAAAAAGAGTAAGGCAAATAGTTGACCAAATCGATTTACAAGATGTAAAGCTTGCGATTCATAGAGCAGAGAGCATTGCTGATAATAATAAAAATAAAAACGGTAATGTAACAGCTGGCGGACACAGATACTTTGATAATCCAGATACACAAATGCACACCTTACTACAATTTTTGATGAAAGAAGTGGGAGTGAGTATTCTTTAAATATAGAATTCTGTGTGGAGAGTATAAGTGCGGTAGAACAGTGACATCACAGACTTTGTACGATCTACGATCACTGGTGACGTTCGAGGCAGCTTGGGCGGACTTGCGGTCTGTGACATCGATTAAGCTTCAGGCGATTTTTAAAGGATGTGAAAAGAAGCTGTCGGAACTAATGTATTATAAATGGGGAGAAAAGAATGCCAAAGAAAAGTTATATTGCTTGGTAGAGAGAAGCTTGATACAAAAATTACGTCGAAAAAATGGCTATTTGTAATTGAGTATTATGGTTTAGAATGGTATTATTTATGTATAGTAATGGAAAGGGGGATTGATTTATGAATAACACATGCTTTGTTATTATGCCAATTGGAACACAGACTATTGGTGATATCTCATTATCTGAAGATGCATTAAAAGAAAAATACGATTATATTATCAAAGAAGCTATATTGAAGGCTGATCCAACACTTGATGTTATTCGGGCCGACGAGGAGTTGAATCCGGGATCAATTAGCAATGATATTTTTACTAAATTAATGCATTCTAAATATGTAATTGCTGATATAACGTATCCTAATCCTAATGTTTTTTATGAGCTTGGTATTAGACATGCTATACGTCCTGGAACAATACTAATCAGAGAGAAGATCGATTATACGGTTCCTTTTGATATATCTCATCTTAGGCATATAGAATATTCACAGGGACCATCAGCAATGAATAAGTTGGCAGATGAACTTAAAAAGAGGTTTGATTTTTATACTAAAAATCCTACTAAACCAGATAATCAATTTCTTGAGTTATGTTCGTTTACAAATTATCAGCCAATATCATATGCTTCGCCCCAACCAGAAAAAGAAGACTTGATTGCTAATTTGTTTAGTATGTTTTTGTCTAATCCCACTCTTATGAAGGCATTTACTGATGATTCACTCAGCTCAGATGAACAAAATCAACTAATATTGGGGGAACTTGGAAAGGATCCTGAAACAGCAAAAAATTTTATCTCTACATTGTTTAAAAGTGGACTTATAGAATAAAAATCAAACATAGATAGAAAGTCGATGCTGAGGCATCGGCTTTCTTTGAAAAGAAGTATTTTTCGGTGGGTCTCCAAAGTTTAGTGGGGTTTCCCGAAGTTTTTTAGGGGCAATTAAGTAAACGCTCCATAGTCCATACATAGAATACCAGCAGAAAATTTGAGAAAATAGACTAAAATATTAAGACAGTCAAAAAAGTGTAGTCCAAAAAGTTTAGACTAAACTTTTGAGA
>SFZC01000173.1 GCA_004558955.1 bacterium
CGGTATAACGCATGAATGAGCAGGAATTATGTAAGAAACGTCTGATTGATTTGTCAAAGCAGGCTGACAGAAAGGGTATTGTAACCTTTAGTACATTTTTAAATTTAAATGAACAAAATATTTATCATACCATTCAGAAAGAATTATTCACGCAGGTAAAGCTTTTTGGAGGGTATGATGGAGCGGAGCGTCAGATGATAGCATTCATTCCTGATGCTCTTTGTTATGAATGGGAGTTCCCAATCATCTGCATCGAAGCACGCCCACAATATCCAAAGTTTGCAGAAAAGCTAACACACAGAGATGTACTGGGCGCACTCATGCATCTTGGTATTGATCGTGGCAAAATTGGTGATATTATCTGTCAATCCGATGTGTATTATATTTTTTGCGAAGAGATGATCCACACCTTTATTATGGAAAATCTCCGACAGATACGCCATACTACAATGAAATTATCAGTCATGATTCCAGGAGCAGATTTTTCTATTGAACCAACTTTTCGTGAGCAAACTGATATGATTGCATCCAACCGAATTGATTGCATTATAGCCAAAGCATATCATTTTTCTCGTTCTGAAGCTGCGACATATCTAATGTCCGAAAAAGTTTTTATTAACGGAAAATGTATCACAAACTGCAATCAGTCCTGTGAAAGTGGAAGCATTGTTTCTGTACGAGGCAAAGGGAGATTTGTTTTTGAAACTAATCACGCCCTCAGTAAAAAAGGAAAGCTTCGTGTACGCTTTTTGATGTATGAATAAAAATCTGGCACAGATTCTGTCAGTTATCGATTATTTTATTATGAAATATGTAAGAGGATTTTTTTTATGAGTTCAAATAATAATAAAGTAAATTATAAGTCTGGAAAAATAATGCTTTTCAGTACTGTATTATCTTTTATTCTGATCGTCCTGGATCAGATTACAAAATATCTCGTTGCAGTAAATCTCAAAGGCCAGCCATCTTTTTCCCTTATTGATGGAGTTTTTGAATTTAAATACCTGGAGAATCAAAGTGCAGCATTTAGTTTAGATCTGGTTTCCATCATACAGCGCATCTTTCGATTCTCTTATTTTGAGAATAATCCGTCTGCCTTTCTGATGTGCAAGATGATCTTTTTTGTAGTCATTACTTTGGTTGTTCTTATTGCGATTGTTATTTTATACCGTAGAATCCCATGGAACAGACATTATATGTTTATGAATCTTATTCTTATCGGATTTTTTTGTGGGGCATTGGGAAATCTTATAGATCGAATCGTACATAATTATGTCATTGACTTCTTTTATTTCAGCCTGATTAATTTTCCTATTTTTAATGTGGCTGATATCTATGTGACAGTAGCCGCAATTGCTTTAATTATTGCTGTCTTTTTCATTTATAAGGACGAAGATTACAATGTAATTTTTCCATCAAAATCAAAACAGGCAAACGAACAGAAGGAGAAGTAGTTTCTCATGCAAACAGAATCTTTTGAAGTACAGTTTGAACAGGAGGGAGAGCGTCTGGATAAATTTTTAAGTACGATTTATCCAGATTTCTCCCGCGCTTTTTTTCAGAAACTAATTAAAAATCAAAAAGTATGGGTTAATGATCAAAATCAGAAAGCGAGTTTTCCGGTACATACGGATGATCTGGTAAAAATTGAAATACCAGATGCCGTGGAAACGACGATTGTTCCGGAAGATATCCCTTTGGATATTTTATACGAAGATCAAGATCTTTTAATTGTCAACAAACCGAAAGGAATGGTTGTACATCCATCCGCTGGTCATTATACCGGTACCCTAGTAAATGCAATTATGTATCATTGTAAAGATTCCCTGAGTGGAATTAACGGCGAAATCCGTCCTGGAATTGTGCATCGTATTGATATGGACACTACAGGATCTTTGATTGTGTGTAAAAATGATGAGGCACATGTAGATATTGCGCAACAGATCAAGGAACATTCGGTCAATCGAATTTATGTAGGAATTGTGTGTGGAAATGTAAAAGATGATGAAGGAACCATTGAAGGTCCGATTGGTAGGCATCCCATCGAGCGTAAAAAAATGGCTATTAACGAGAAAAACGGAAAACCAGCTATTACGCATTACAAAGTGCTTGAACGCTTTGGAAATTATACGTATATGCAATTTAAACTTGAAACGGGACGTACACATCAAATACGTGTGCATATGGCAAGTATCGGGCATCCTTTGCTTGGTGATGCCCTGTATTCAAGTAATCGATCAACCTTTAAAAATTTGCAAGGACAGACATTACACGCACAAACAATCGGTTTTATACATCCCAAAACTGGTGAATACATGGAGTTTTCAGCTCCTTTGCCAGAATATTTCAAAAAATTACTATCAATATTGCAATCTAAGTGATAATTGTTGTATAATATATACAAATATAAAACAAAAGTTCATACATCATATAACACATGAATACATATGAACCAATTGTTTAAGTAAGGCTTGGAGGTAATTTGCTATGGGAAATCAAATTTATACAATTGGAAGAGAATTTGGAAGTGCAGGTTATGAAGTCGGACGTCTGTTGGCCGAACGACTTGGAGTAAAATTATACGATAAGGATCTTTTGGCGCAAGCTGCAAAAGATTCTGGTTTTTGTGAAGAAATTTTTGAAAATCATGATGAAAAACCGACAAACAGCTTTTTATATTCATTAGTCATGGATACATATTCCGGAGGAAATTATTCATCCGCTCCATTTTTGGATATGCCATTAAACCACAAGGTTTTCCTTGCACAGTTTGACACAATCAAAAAGATTGCAGAACGCGAATCCTGCGTTATCGTAGGTCGGTGTGCAGATTATGCACTGGCATCCAATCCAGACTGCCTGAATGTATTTGTACATGCAGATATTGAGGATCGAATCAAGACTGTAAGCAAACGAAACGACGTGACGGAGAACAAGGCAAAAGATTTGATTCAGAAAAAAGACAAACAGCGTGCCAGCTACTACAATTATTATAGCTGCAAGAAATGGGGAGATTCACGTAGCTACGATTTGACATTGAATACCAGTAAAATAACACCGGAACAATGCGTTGATATTATTCTGGCTTATCGTGAAAAAATGCAGGAAAATAAAAAGAATAAATAATAAAGATGTTTAAAAGAAATGCAGAAATCAAGTGTTATCAAGCGGTTTTTGCATTTCTTTTTCTAAATCTTTTGTTTTGTAATGTTGTAAGAATGTCTTTTGGCGTCCGAGGTGTGCGCGCGGCGTTGAGTATAGTTTTTTTTGGGATTAACTATTCGTAAAACGTTCCGCATTTTATCGAAAACGACGCGTTAGCGGAGTGGTAGTTATACAGTGCGAACTTAATTCTCACGAATGAGCGCGTCCGTATAACTATTTGATAAATAAGCTGTTTTACGAAAGCGCCAGCGGTAGTTATGATATTACTTCGCGCGATAATTGAAAAATTAATATTAGCTTTTGCGTAGCCGATTCGGTTACGCATTTTTTATTTATATCGTTTTTGATATATTCACGCGTAGCCACTTGGTTGCGCGTTTTTTATTTGAAAATATCCGCTCTGGTAGTGGCTTGCCGATACCTTACAAAATTTCGCTCTCCTTTGTTTGTTCCC
>SFZC01000174.1 GCA_004558955.1 bacterium
GACTGCACATAAAAAAAACCGCAGACCCTAAGGTCTGCGGCATCTTACATCATCTTATCTTAGCACTCCGGCTCGATCAGACCAAATGTATTTCCTTTTCTCTTGTATACGACATTGACCTCGTCTGTCTCTGCATTGCGGAATACGAAGAAATCGTGTCCGGTCAGTTCCATCTGCACACATGCATCCTCCGGATACATTGGCTTCATACCAAATCTCTTGGTACGCACGATCTTGATCTCCTCATCCTCATCTGCATCGCTGTCGATAAATGCTTCGTTGAAATTGTCTGCCACATTCATCTTCTTTGATGCAAGCTTGGTGCGGTACTTTCTAAGCTGACGCTCAATAACCTCCTCTACAAGATCAATAGAAACATACATATCATTGCTGCTCTGCTCTGAACGAATCACATGCCCCTTAATAGGAATCGTTACCTCAATCTTCTGGCGCTCCTTCTCCACGCTTAATGTAACAAATACATCGGTATCCGGTGCAAAAAACTTCTCCAGTTTGGAAAGCTTCTCCTCTACCGCTGCCTTCAGTCCCTCTGTCAGTTCGATATTTCTTCCAGTAATTGTAATTCTCATGATGCCCAACCCCTTTGCTGTGTATTTGATACAAGAAGTATCATGGTTTCATTATATCATAAGTACCAAAAAAAGCAACGAGTTTTATAAAATTTTATGCATGTTTTATATTTTTTTCATCATCTTCCTTTGATCTGCCATATCCTTCTCCGTACATGCAATCATCTTTTACCGTAATGCGATATCCATTTCCTAGATCAAACACATCTCCTACTGCAATATTGATACTGTTATCGGTTGGATCTTTAGCCTTTATGATCATATTTACTTTTTTTGTCCGCTTTCTCCAGCATTTGTAAATATGTATCCATCATTTTATCATTTGTCTGACTAAACTTTATTTGCATTTTCTGCGAAAAAGTATCCTGTTTCCACATTTTCCGTATTTCATCTTCTGTAGAAAACTGCATATTGGCCTGTATAACACTTCTTTGAAGTCTTCCATTTGAATCGTTAAAACATACGGCCGTTGATGTACATCCACGTTCAAGAGCTTCGGCTTCTGTCTGCCCGTACCATTCTTTTGAATTTTGAATCATTCCTTTGACTTCCTGTTCATATGATGGGTCAGTCTGCATTTTTCTTATCACAGAAATGTCAAGTTTTATACTGCATTGCCCTATTTTTCCAAAATTATTTCCAACCTGATTCATACTGCCACAATACCCCAGATATGGTTGACTAGTATTTTTTAAGGCTTCTTCTTTATCTTCTAATCGAAAGGATATATCGGGGAATTCTTTGCACAACTTATAATAATAAGAAAGAGAGTCCTGATCACCCTTAGAATTTTTATTGTTCAAAATCTTGGAAAACATTTGGACATTTCCTTCTACTTTTCGGTTACTATATGACTGCAATAAACAATTATTCACATTTATTTTCATAAAATTCCCTCCTTTTCATTTAATGTTCTTATTATAATCAAAAAAAGATAAAAAATCAATAACGCTTATTATCAAAGCAACATTACTGTCCCTCTATTTTTATATGTCAACTTATGATCTTGGATAGTGTGAGTAATCTAACTGACCATTTGTATGATGTTCATAAGCAGGGTTGTCATAAAACACTGTATACACTCTATCCGGTACACTAAATCTTGCACATTTTGAACTTTTACACATAAAAAAATACTTATCACTTGTATACAAATACATATGGTAATCTCCAGTTGGTATAGTTGTATGACAGCCATCACAATAATGCCCACTATTAAGACTAATGGTAGAACATACGGAATCCGATTCATACGCATAACTACTGTTCCACTGCCCACACCTTGGGCATGGTTCCATCTTAACTTCATACTGTGCTGCCATTACTGGTCTTGTAGTACTTAGAACAAATCCAAAACAACATACTACCGCAACTATTTTTTTTAACATATTCTTTTTCATCTTCTTCGCTCCTTTTTTATTTTTAGCCAATATGAACTTTGAGTAATTGCCGTAACCATTACCCCCGTTCCTATTGCTATTGCAAAACTTTTTCTGTCACACAAGGAAAAAATGATTTCGATCCACATACATATTAAAGTAATTACTATCGTTATTTTTTTATACTGTTTCTTTTCCCAGCCATTTAATGGTCGATTTTTCGACTCAACCGGACTTAATATCCACAAGCTTAAAACAGCTCCAATTTCGCCAATAAAAAAACAGATTTCAATATGTATGTAAGAAACAATAAATAAACCTATAATTAAAATAATGATTGATAAAATATGACATTTCCATACCGAATTTGCATGGTAACCGCCACTATACCTACGAATTACACTTATTATGAATCCTAATATTAGACCTTCCATGGTTTGATTCATAACTCTTCCTATCAAGATCGACAATACCAATGGTGTTATACAAAAATAAAAAGATTGCACAGCATATATATACACTTCTCGCTCTTTATGTGTTATCATCTTTTGTCGAATCAGCCAACTTACAATTTTTTCAGTAATCACTTATGTTTCCTCTTAATTTTTAGTAATTCATTTGGTATACGTGGCTGATAAAACATCCCACACGATGCCGTATTAGCGGCCTCATGTATAGATAAATCTAAAATCATTTTCGTCGTTTTTGCGGCTATATGAGCTACCATCTTTTTCAAAACTTTCTCATCTCCCTTCTTCTAATCCTCATTTCCCCCTATATCTTCTGTGACATTTTTAATATAAAAAATAAAAAGGAAAAAAGAAAGATATATTACGCGAACGGTCAAAATTCTTACACAAACGGTATAATTTTGACTCTAGATTTAAACTTTAACTCAATTTTAATTTTTTCATCATATATTGTTGCATTATTATTTTTATAATATATAATACATATAAAGAATAAACAGGTGGTACTGTATGAATATAATTGTTTACTTTATTGCTTATACCATGGAAAGTTTTGCACTATGGTTCTATTGTAATTTTATCTCTGAACAGAAAAAAAAGAATTATATAAACTTTTTATATATTTTTCTTATATATTTATTATTATGGTTATTTTCTTTTTTCAAAAATGTTTATCTGAATCTTTTTTTATTTACGTTAACTACGTACCTTATTGTCCACCGACTTTATTACACATCCAAACTCCTTGCCTGTTTTCATTCTTTGGTCATTTTTTTATCCATGACTTTAAGTGAATTATTTATTGCCTCAATCTTTTCGCATTTTATTATTCAATACTGGCATCACTGGACAGACACGAAACTTTTTATTTCTCAAACTATTATTTGTAAAATCCTCTATTTTTTTATAATATATATCTTAGCACGACTTCAAAGAAAAAATTTCATACTCAATCTGCACGTATCAGATCATTCTTTCTTTTTTCTAGCCGCCATCACTTTCTGCTCTATGGCTGTCAGTATCCTGTTATACACATTCGGTCTGCAATTTCCAGAAAGCACATTCGGCAATTGCATTATTTTTATTGCAACTGTGCTGCTCCTCATCATATTATTTCTGGTCTATGCACTCTACAATTACAATAACAAA
>SFZC01000175.1 GCA_004558955.1 bacterium
AAACATCCATTCTTGAATTTCCCGAAGATTCCGTAATGGAATATTTACCCAAGTCACCGTTTTTCTTAATTATATAATTAACAACAACTTTTGTTGAATAGTCCGACAACGGCGGACGCCATTTTCTTGTAATTCTTCGTTGAACTTTTGCCATATAAGCCGACAAATCAGGAACTTTAACGGGTGCAACAACAGGCGGTTGAGGTTGGGTATAAACCGTTCTCGGCGGTGCCGTTATATAAGTCGGAGCAGGGGTCTGAACAGGCGGAGCGGCAACAATTACGGGCTGTTTAACCTTTTGTCTGCGTTGCGGAATTGCCACCTTGCTTACCCCTGTTGATAATGTAGGAGTTTCAATCGGCGGTAATTCATCTTCATCAACTACAACCTTCTCAATTTCAGGGTCATACTTTACAGGCAAAGCCACTCTATTAATTTCTTGCGAAGTCATAGGAGTTTGAGTTCGCAAAACAGGTTTTGAAATCTGCTCGGATTCATGTGTTAGCGGAATCGTGAGCGGTAACTGCTCTGGCTCTGCGAAAGTATCAATATCTACCGTTCTTCTCGGGTTTACGGTAGGTTCTGCCAAAGCTGGAGCCGTTGTATAAAGTTGATTATCTATAACGGTAGGAACATTTGTGGGGAATTTCTGTTGTGTAGAATTATTTACCACAGGTTGTTTTGTTACGGGTTGAGAATACGCAATCGCCCTTTCCTGAGTATTTGTGGTATCCGCCTGTTGTCTGACGGCAGGTGGAGTGCCAACTACGATTGTACCCGCTTGCGAATTAGTTCGCACAGGAACAGTATTATTCAAATTTTGTGACTGATTATAAGTTTTTTGCGGATTTTGCATTCTGATACCGTTAGTCGAAGTCGGTTGTTGCAACATCAACGGTTGTTGAGAGTTATTTTGTTGAACAGGTTGAACAACTACAGGTCTTGACTGTGCCGGTTGCATTGGCAAGGTCGTAAATTGCTGATTAGCATTCGATCTTGCCACCTGTTGCGGTTGTTGGTAACCCGGATTTTGATTACTTGCAACAGTACTTGCCTGAGCATTCCCAAGCGGTGAAATCGCCAAAGTTTGAATTTGCCTGCCCGAATTTTGAGCAATTTGGTTATTTTCAGGCGAAGCTTGTTGAGTAGCAACATTGTTCGGTTTTTGGTAATCAAAAGTGAATTGAACCAAAATACTTTCTTTATTGAAACCTTCAGGCAACGGCTCAAACGGTGCGGACTTTTTCAAAGCTTCGATTGCGGCATTGTCAAGTTCTTGTGAGCCTGAAGAAGCGGAAATTCCGTAACTGTCAAGCGAACCGTTTTTCAAAATTCTGTATTTTACAACGATTTGAGCATTCAGATCCATTGCAGGCGGAGCCCAGTAAGATTTGATTTTGTCCTGCATTCTTTTCATATAAGGTCCGAAATCAACATTCGGAGCAGTCGCAAACCCTGTCACTCCTTCATAATTTGAAGTTCTGCAAAAAATATTTGAAGCAAAGGCACTCAAGCCGCCCGTCAACACTGAAAACATTGTCAGTACGGTTAATATTGTTGAAATTTTCGTTATAAATGTAAATTTATCGGAAATTTTCATTTCTCCCCTCGCTTCTTAATTTTTAAAGGCTTCTTTTATTGACTGAACATAGTCAGGTCTTAAAATTCCTTTTTCGGTAATAATACCTGTAATCAATTCATGTGGTGTAACATCAAATCCCGGGTTAATAATGTTCACACCTTCTGCACAAATCGGTTTTCCGTTGATGTGAGTAACTTCTTCGTGAGAACGTTCTTCTATAACTATATCATCACCTGTTTTTATTGATATGTCAATGGTTGAAAGCGGAGCCGCAATATAGAACGGGATATTATGATACTTCGCAGCGATTGCAACGGTGTAAGTACCGATTTTGTTTGCAGCATCACCGTTTGCAGCAATTCTGTCAGCCCCGACACAAACCATATCAATCATTCCTTTTTTCATAAAATATGAACACATACCGTCCGTAATCAAGGTTGTAGGGATTCCGTCCATAGTAAGTTCAAGAGTAGTAATACGAGCCCCTTGCTGTCTTGGTCTTGTTTCATCTGCAAAAACCTGAACAGTATTATCATTTGCAAAAGCCGAACGAACAACGCCCAATGCCGTTCCGTAACCGACTGTTGCCAACGCTCCCGCATTACAGTGAGTAAGAATTGTTGCACCTTTTGGCACTACTTCCGCTCCGTAATCACCGATTTTTTTATTAATTTCAATATCTTCATTTTCAAGTTTTTTGCCATTAATTTTCAATTCTTCAATAAGTGTTTTTATATCGGAAGTTGAATTTTCAATAATTTCTTTTTGTTTTTTAATTGCCCACATAAGATTAACTGCGGTAGGTCTTGCTTGAGCCATATAATCTGCTTTTTCCAACAATTTTTTAACAAATCCCTCACGAGAAAGATTTTCTTTTTCGAGTTCCTGTGCAAAAAGTACAACACCGTGAGCACCTGCAATTCCGATAGCAGGAGCTCCACGAACTATCATTGTTTTGATTGCATCAAACATATCTTGCCCTGTCGTTATATTAATATATTCAAACTTTTCAGGGAATTTTGTTTGGTCAACCATTCTTGAATATGTATCAATCCATTCTATTGTTCTTATTTTTGATGTAAATTCGCTCATTTATATTTCCTTTTTATATTGTAAAATCATCGTTTTGCTCATCTCTCGGGTGTGATTTTTCGTACATATCACGAATAAAATTGATTACATAATATGTAGCAAACCCTGAAAAAGCATTTGTTGTAGCATTAAAAATCCCAATAAAGATTATAAAACATATCAATAACCACATTGGAGAATTTATAATTATAGAAGTCAAAATTTGATTGCTTGAGAAATGGAAGAATTTAAACATAATTGCGGCAATCAAAGAATATGCGGCAGAGAAAAATATACTTGCATTAAACCCGACTATCGCCCCGGTAATAATACTGTCCTTGATTGTGGTAAGGTCAAGTTTGCCGTCCATTATGAGATAAACCATAACAAGCGGAGCAGACAAAACAACGAGTATTACAAGCATCCAAATCCCAATAAACGGGATTACACCCAAAAATCCGAGCAATACCCCAAGTATTGCACTGAATAATATAAGATTTTTTACCACATATCTATCCATAATCTCTCATACATTCTAGCATTTTTAATTTTAAAACTCAAATTTTTGCAAATCCTTCATATAATCAACACTTCTTGTATAAGAAATCGCAATGGCAATAGAATCCACAGTATCGTCAAGCTTAGGTAATTTGTCGGTTTCCAAGGCAATTTTAACCATTTGTTCAACCTCTTTTTTCTCGGCTCTTCCGTAACCTGTCAAAATTTGTTTAACTTCCATCGGAGTATATTCATATATCGGGACTTTAAATTTCTCCAACACCGTCAAAATTACCCCTCTTGCGTGAGCAACAGGCATAACGGTTGTTTGGTTTCTGAAAAAGAAAAGTTTTTCTATTGCACAAACATCAGGTTTGTAGGTTTCAACAATAGTATTCATATCGTTGAAGATTTCCAAAAGTCTTGCGGACT
>SFZC01000176.1 GCA_004558955.1 bacterium
CTGCATCAAAATTATAAAAACCTAGAACATGAGAAGCGAACACCCCTTGCGGATATTCTCTTGTGTTCTTTTTATCTAAACTTATTGAACGGAAACCGTTTTCACTAAGCACTGCCATAACTTTTTTGGCAGTATCTCTATCAACATCTTTTTTTACAGCAATAACGGGGATTTTTGTATTTGAAAGCTTTTTATACAGTCCCGCTTCAGGTATTCCGAGTATCGGAGAAAGCAAATGAGCAATTTTTCTCGGATTTTCCTTCTTTGAATACTCAACAGGACGAGCATAGATATTATAATAAATTCTGTCAGTAGCCAACTTTATACCATGACGGTCGTAAATATCCCCCCTAACTGCAAAATCATGATTTGCTCGTTGTATTCTGCCTTTTTCACGATAATTATTAGGATCAAAAATCTGCAATCTGATTAAGTGAAAAATCAAAACAAAAACAACAAAAGCATAAACAATCAAAAGTCTGTTAATCCCTTTGTTGCAAGCACTCGTTCTCGATAAATTTTGCCTGTTATTGGAACTCTCTGTTCTCATGTATTTGCTATCCCTCAATATACTAATTTTATCACAATGTAATTCAAATATCATAAATATTAAATAAATTTACGAAATTATATTTTATGTAAAATTATAGTATAGTATTTATATGAAAAGATATATTTTAACGGCATTATTAAGCTGTTTAACCCTTTGTTCGCAAAAGGCAAACAGCGTGGAAATTGTTTATCCGAAATCAAATAATGTCACGATTAACGCTGATACGACATTTTTTACGGGACATGAAAACCCTGAAAAAAAACTGACAATAAATTCAAAAGAAATCAAACTCTCCCGTCAGGGCGGATTTTTCTACCCTGTAAATTTGGAATTTGGTGAAAATAAATTTGTCATTGATAACGGAACGGAACAAAAGACTTACATAATTAAAAGAGAGCAACCAAAGCCACACGTTCAAAGCAAAGAAGTAACGTATTTTGACGAACCGCTAACCGTAGCAACGATAAGTGATAATGTTCCTTTACGTTCATTTCCGTATGACGGCGGAATTACAAGATTACAACATTACGATAAAGGTATGCCGCTAAACGTTATCGGAGAATATGAAAACTTTTACAAAGTACAACTTGCACGAGATGATTATGCGTGGATTGACAAGTCTTTTGTAACCTTAATAAAAGGTTATAACAATTCACCCGTAAAAGTTGAAGGCTTTGTCTATGAAGAAACACCCGAAGGTAGAATTTTTACAATAAAGGTAAACAAAAAAGTTCCATACGTTTTGAGTGAAAGTATTGTTTACAAAACAGACAATAAAATGACTCATTTTATAAGAACAAATGATGGCTATGATTTGACGGTTTATAACGTCAAAAATTATCCCGAAAACAAATATGAAGTCCATATAAATAAAACCGGATTTAGCACGGGGTATAAAAGTTATTACAAAAATAACCACGAGCTTGTAATTGAAATAAAAGACACAAAGATTTCGCAAGACAAAAACTCACCGCTAAAAGGGTTAAATATTACACTAGATGCCGGACATGGCGGAGATGAACTCGGTGCGGTCGGTTGTTTCGGAAATTTCGAAAAAGATTTAAATTTACAAATCACTCTAAAACTAAAAAAATATCTTGAACAAGCAGGTGCAAATGTCTTTTTGACAAGAACGGGCGACAATGAGGTAAGTCTTAATGATAGAGTTGAGGTTTCAAAACAACATAACTCGGATATATTTTTGAGTATTCACAACGATTCACTCGGGAACGGCTCAAAAATCACCAATCCAACAGGCTCAACAGGTTATGTTTACTATCCGCAAGCATCAGAACTTACTCAAGATATTCTGTCTGAAGTAAACAAGCAGACAGGATTGAAAAATAACGGAGTAAACGAGGCAAGTTTTGCGGTTGTCAGAAATACCGAAAATCTGTCGGTTCTTCTTGAAGTCGGCTATATGATTAACCCCAATGATATGGAAAAACTTACAAATGAGGAATTTCAGGAAACCACGGCAAAAGCAATCTTCAACGGAATGGAGAAATTTATAAATGACAATAAATAACAAACAACGAAAAACCGGAGCATTTATTGTACCGACAGGAATAGGAGCGGCAATCGGCGGTTATGCGGGGGATGCAGGAGCGTATGCAAGACGTTTTGCAAAATACACCAATCTCATAGTTAATCCTAACGTTGTAAATGCGGGCGGATTTTCTGCGATTACCCCCAATATGCTCTATACGGAAGGTTACACTTTGGATTCGTTTTTCAAAGGTGAAATTAACCTGATACCATCAACCGACAACAAAATCGGAATAATTTATGATAAAGCTATTCCGCAAGAGGTTTTAAATGTTCACATCAACACTCACAATGCGGTAAAAGTTGTTTACGACATTGATATTGCAGAATACGAAGTCACGGAAGAAGAGGTCGGAGTTGAATTTTTCATGAATGAAGACGGTATTTCGACAGGCAACGTCAAAAATATTGAAACACTCGGCAAATCCTGCAAAAATCTGCTAAAAAAAGGTTGTGATGCAATCGCAATAGTTTGTTTGTTTGAAGATGCCGATGAAGACAACCCCGAATACGCAAACGGAACAGGTGTTGACCCTGTCGGCGGAGTAGAAGCAATTCTTTCACACTACATCTCAAAACACTACAAAGTTCCTTGTGCCCACTCACCTGCCTTTAGAAACTGTGAAATCGAAACAGAGATAGTGAATCCGAAATCAGCCTCTGAATACATAACACCGACATTTTTACCATGTATTCTGCTAGGCCTATCTCAAGCACCTAAAATCACAACAGATAAAACAAAAGGTATTAACGTTAAAGACCTTGATTTTACTGTAATGCCTTACAATTCGCTCGGCTCAATTCCAGTTTTTGAAAGCATAAAACGAAATATTCCGACTTATGCGGTAAAAGAAAACAAAACAGTCCTTGATATTGATAAAAACTCAATTCTAAAAACAGACTATATCATAGAGGTTGAAACTTATGAAGAATGCCTAAACCAAATTCTTAAAGGTTAATAATTCAGGGTTTGATTTTAATTCATAAAACATTTGAGCGGAAATTTTGAACTGCTCAGGGTTTGCACTGACATAAAACTCTTCTTTATTTTGTAAAACAGAAGAAGTAAGCAAGCCCGAACGTTCCAAATCCTGCTTAATATATTTAGCAAAATCAACGGCAGGATCCAAAAACAAATCAGCAGGTGCATATTCAGATAATACATCTGTCAAAAACGGATAATGAGTACAGCCCAAAACGATTTTTTCGGGATTATTTTCCAGCATTTTCAGCAAATCCGCCTTAATTGTTTGACGGCTTTCTTCAGTATTTTTTGTCGAATTTTCAACAATATGAACCCATTTAGGACAATATTGACCAAAAACTTTCATTTTCGAATTATACTTAAAAATTTCATTTTGATATGCCCCTGACTCAATAGTTGCACGGGTTGCAAAAATTCCAAGTCGCCCAATAGGCAATTCCGCCAAAATTTTTGCAACAGATTGCACAATAGGGTACA
>SFZC01000177.1 GCA_004558955.1 bacterium
CCGTGATACAGATATGGCAAAAGAGATGGTAAACTACAGCAAGAACAACATTCTTGCACAGGCTGGACAGTCTATGCTTGCACAGGCTAATCAGTCTAATCAGGGTGTACTTTCTCTGTTACAGTAATTTCATAACAAAACTGTTATTTAATAGGGAACTCTTTTGGGGTTCCCTATTAAGTTTATAAAAATATATCAAAAGATAAAATAAGATCATATTGTATTTGTAAAGAGGAAAATAAATGGATGACTTTACCATATTGCATTTGTCAGACCTTCATATCAATAAAACTGATGGAAATTTGCCACCATTAATGGATAGATTATTGAACGACATAAAAGAACAGAGTGAATACTGTGAAAATATTATTATTGTTGTAACAGGGGATTTAGTACATCATGGAAATTATGCATATAAAAATTCCGTTTTGAAATTTTTCGATCGTTTGCATAAGATACTGTCAGTAAAAGTCAAGGACATTTTTATTATTCCGGGAAATCATGATAAAGAGCGTAGTATTTTGGATAAAGATATCTTGAAAAAGTATAGATCTGAAAAAAATAAGAATAAAAAATTTTATGATAACTATTGGAAATATATTGAACTTGAGTTTCAAAAACATATAGATTTGACGAAAAAAATTTACAAGATATTTGAACCAGATAAAAAATATGAATTGTATGGAGCGGAAGCGGTTGAGATTAATAATAAAAGAATCGCGTTTTTAAGATGTAATACAGCTTGGAGCTGTATGGGGGATAAAGATGAAAGACATTTGAAGTTTGGAAGATTTCAATTAAATAAGTTGATACAAGATTACGAGCAACATAGAGGAAAAGGATATGATTTAACAATTGTATTAGCTCATCACCCACTAAATTGGCTATCGGGAAAAGAAGAAACTATGGTAAAGAGAGAATATATCTCAAACGATAAATTGAATGTTGATCTTTATATCGGAGGACATATTCATGATAGTGAAATTACAAATTTGCAAAATACAAGACATACATTGACTACGCTTGTGGCGGGAATTGGGTGGCCAGATGATGAAAATGAGAGCAATTACCAATATGAACACAATTATGCATGGTATACTTGTAATCTGGACATTAATTCAATGGATGTGTATGTGAGAAAAGCGGATCGGATGGGTAAGTTTGAGCCTGATATAAATTTTTATCCTGACGCCAAGGCAAAACTCGACCAAAAAATAATTATGCCCATTAAGGCAAGTAATACGAAAGCATTTTTTGATCTGACAACAATACAAAAAAGATCGCCAAAAGCATGCTATATTACAGATGACATGATTCAATGGATGCAACTATATATGATGTTGATGGGAAATGTACGCAGGAAAGTATATATAGAATTGGAAAAAGAGCGCAGGGGTGTTTTGGAACAGATCAATCTCCAATTTTCACAAGAAGAAATATATAAAAAAATAATTATTGATGGAGAAAATGTACCAGATAAAGAAAAGCTCTTTAAGGGAAAAGAGGATATTCTTGAAAAAATGTTTCAGGCATACCTATATAAGATTTGTTACATCTTTTCGGAAGAAGCTGTAAAGCTATTGAATAAAAATGAAATAACGGAAGCAGAACTTCGTGTACATTTCAGATGGCTTAATAAGAAAAAGGAAATTGAAACAGCAACTTATGATCAGTTATGTTTAGCAAAAGCTCCGAAATGGGAGGAGTATATTATGAAACCGTTGGCATGGGATGAACTGCTTAAATTCGCATATGAGAAGAAACATCCTTTAATCGCTTCAGTAAATCATATGGGGTGTGGGAAAAGTTATTGTAAAAATGAAAACAGAAAAGATAAAAATAATACTTGGTGTGATTTTTTGACGGCAGTTCCGGAGATTGAGGGTAATGATTATATTGAATGTGTTCCGCGAAATAAGGAAGTGATATGCCAAATGCCATGGATAACATTTGGGGTTACGGTATATAGAGAAGAAGATAGAAAGTTGTTATTTTTAATGGATTATTTTAGAATTGATCAAATTGTGTCTGAATTTATTCAGGAATTTCGATATTTTATGCCGATAAATATGCAACATTTTGTAGAAAATAATATAGCTGATACGTCGACATGGTAGGAGGTTACGGTTTGAGTAAAGAAGCTGCATTAGAAAAGAATATATATAAAAAAGTGTTTGAGGCAACAGCTAACATCAAGTTTGTAGAGTCTTTGAAAGATAAAAAAGATGATGATGTGGTGCTGGTAAACTCTAATTGGATTAATGGACTCATTCCTGTCGCTGCCAGATGTATAAAAGAAGATCACAAAAGATCAGAGGTCATGTCAAAGTTGCATCGGGCAATTGACCGTTTGGATGGCGAGTGGGATGTTTATGTGCCAATGTATGTGAATGAAGTAAAAATATGTGCGGGAAACCGTTCTGAATATCCGATAAATACATTTCGGGAGGCGAGCGAAAAAGATAAAAAACGATTAAAAACAATTAAAAATAATTGAGGTGTCATAAATTTGTGAATAGTTACGAATGGGCAGAGCCGATTTTCCGGGTTCTGCCCATATCTGCATTACACAGGAGGTTTTAGGTATGTGCCAGGAGTGGATCTGACTATACTTTTTCAGGCATAGAACGCAAAGCCTCCTCATATTCCTCTGGAGAATATTTCCTTAAAATCTGCTCTCTGGTTAAATCAAGATCAATCATATTTTGAATCGCATCAATTTTGGCTTCATGCAGTCCTGCAAGTCTACCTTTGGCCTCACCTCTGGCCTCGCCCTGCTCCAACAGTTCCTCCGACCGTAACTTCAAAATCTTACCACCCATAATCTCACCTGCCTCATTCCTGAATATAATATCTTTAATAAAATAATTATACTTTTGTTGGCATAGACCGCAAAGCCTCCTCATATTCCTCTGGAGAATATTTTCTTAAAATTTGTTCTCTGGTTAAACCAAGATCAATCATATTTTGAATCGCATCAATTTTGGCTTCATGTAGTCCGGTAAGCCTGCCTTCACGTAGTCCTGTAAGTCTACCTCTGGCCTCGCCCTGCTCCAACAGTTCCTCCGACCGTAACTTTAAAATCTTACCGCCCATAATCTCACCCAATCCTTTCCTGATCTCATTACCCTCCGGAATAATATAATCCGCAATCTTCTCAATCAGAACAATCATATCCATATAAAGATGTGACTTTTGTTCCTTCTCAGATGTTTGCTCAAGTCTCCGGTTGATCTCCCGGAAATCGTCGAGCAGATGCTGCACTTTCTTTAAATCCGTTTCGTTATGCTTCAAAAAATGCTCATACCGTAAGATATGATATGGAAGTAAAATCAGCAGCCGTTTTTCAAAAATCCGATCGACCGTGTATTTCTTTGCCTGTATGATCGGAACGCGGTAACGAATTTTCTGACCGTCCGCAAACTTCACAATCGCCTCATGAAAATCCGGAAGTGAACGGTGATTGCGGATGTAAAGTACGCACGACTGCGGAAATTCAATTTCCCAGATATCATTTGATTCAAAAGAAGCGTGCTCAATAGCAATTGAAATATCATATTCAA
>SFZC01000178.1 GCA_004558955.1 bacterium
CCTTGCGGGCATCTTCACAGGTGCCGGATATATGGTGGATTCCAATAAGGAGCATGGAGAAGGCCGAAGTGATGTGGTCGTTTACGATTCCATCAATGCCCGCGTTGCAATCTTTGAAGCAAAGTACACGAAAGTTTTGGAAAATCTGGAAAGTGAATGCGATATAGCCTTGCAGCAAATGGATGATCGGATGTATGCAAAGGAGTATGAGGATGATTACGATCAGATTCTTTGCTACGGTATTTCGTTCTTTAAAAAACGTTGCATGGTAAAGAAAAAGTGATTCATAGCAAATCTTAACTTGAATTCTGTATTATAACTTAAAATGAGTTAAAATACAGAAAAAGAATTATAAAATAATGTTAAACTCCAAGGCTGACAAGAGTGGCCTTTAACTCCTTTGCCATGCGGATAATGACAGTGCCTGCGGCTGTCCGTGAACTTGAGAAAATCGAAATTGTGCGGCAAACCGATGGCGAATACTATCGGGATTACGCAGTAACCGCAACGCAGAAGTCGATTCTGAAAGCATTCGGCTTAGCCGAGATAAACGTCAGGAAGCAGGCTGCTGACATTAATAAAGATCTCAGATCCTGCAATACGAAGGAGGCATAGTAATGGCACGTAGAAAAATAAGTATCGATGACAGGATTGAACAGCAGATTACGGATAAAATTATCAAAAGATAGTATCGTATCTTACTGGAAATGTGGTATAATAAATTATTAGCTTAAATGTCATGAACGTGGGAGGCTGTGAAAACGTGAAAAAAATTGAGGAGTTACAGCAGATCAAAGGCGATGCGTATGATTACTATATTGCCGGCGGTGAAGAAGTTGATTTGTTTGAAAAAATATTTCTTGTAGATGATATTATAGACGAAATTTGCAAACCAGATAAATATTTTTTGGTCGGAGAGAAGGGATCTGGTAAAACAGCGTATTCTGTATATATGTCAAAATCTGCAAATATAGAGAGTTTCTGTACGATATCTTTAGTTGAAAATACATTATATCAAAGATTTTTGAATATGAAGAATCAAAGAGCACTTGAATTGTCAGGATATAAAGACATATGGATCAATCTTATTTATCTGATTTTGGCAGAAAATATTCGCAAAGAGTATGGTGATACTCTTTTTAGCAATTTAAAATATAAACAGTTGTCAAAAGCGATTTCCTCTTTTTACTGTGATGCTTTTAAGCCGGAATTTATCAATGCATTTGAATTTGTGGATAATGCGTCTGCATCAATCAATACAATGATGGATCAGGGTGTGTTTAGTTCTGGAAGTACTGCAAAAGCAGAAAAAACGCAAAAGTATGTGGAGCAAAGTTATCAGATCAGTCTTATGAAAATAAGGGATGGTTTTGAGAAAGCTTTTCAAAATATAAAACTTAAGCGTTCAACAATATTATTTGTTGATGGTATTGATGCAAGACCAAGAGAAATCGATAATGCACAGTATTTTGATTGTCTGGTGGGATTGGTGAATGCTGTGTTGGAAATGAATCAATCTTTCCTGAAAGAAAAAAATATTAAGGTTATGTTGTTGATCAGACCTGATATTATGTATAAAATGCCAGTTCATAATATGAATCAGAAACTTCGGAATAATGCTGTTTTATTGAATTGGGTGACAACATATCGTAAGTATGTTGATTCCAAACTGTTTAAGATTGCGGATGATTATTTTATGAAACAGCAGGATCAGCAGTATTTATTGGGACAAAGTTGGAATCATTATTTTCCGTATAAGATACAAGCACCATGGAAGCAGCCGGATAATCCTTTTATAGAATTTTTAAGGTATTCGCTGTACAAACCAAGAGACATACTCACCATGTTGAATGAAATGGTGGATGCATGCAATGGAAATACATTTAAGCATGCGGATTTTGAAGATATGCTGACAAATTATTCCGTATATTTAAAAGGCGAATTGAAGGATTATATGTTAATTTATATGGAAGACAGTGATTACAGTAATTTTATTTTATTCTTTGATTATTTTCAGGGACATAAAAACTTTGATTATGCTTTTTTTGAAACAAAACATTTAGAGTATGTACGATATTTGAAGGCGTTGGAGCGCAAGATTCCTCCGTTTATGGAAACTGCAAGTGAAGCTCTGCAGTTATTATATGATACTAATATTATTTGTTATAAAACGGTAGAAACGCTTCCAAATGGCAGAAAGAAAAATAAGATGTTCTGGTCATACAAAGAACGTAATTATGCCAATATACAGCCGGAAGTAAAAAAGGGTGGAAAATATGCGTTTCATCTTGCCTATGCGAAGGCGTTTCGGTTATAGAAGCTGCATGCGAAAACAGAAATATGTTTTGATAAGAATATAGAAGCAACAGAATACGTGCTGCAGATCATTCTCATCAAAGCGAAGCGGGAAAGAGAGAAAATAAGGTATTGGCAGATGGAGTGAAGCATTTCAAGGAGACAAAAGGTAGGAGAAAGCTTATGTGTGAGGCAGTAGATATGCACAGGAAGTTCACATATATGAGAGCCTCGACAAATAGAAGATTGTTTTCAGGGCAGGGATTCGTAGCACTGTTTAAAACAAAATTGTATTTTTAATATTAATCCGTTATACTATATGCAAAGTATAACGGATTTTTATTAATCAATAAAACCAATAACATTTCATTCGTGAAATCGTATAGGATAAATCAGGAGATAATTATGTTAACAATTGTTTATGGAGAGGTTGATGGGGCAATCAATGACCCAGACACCTATTTTAATCATACCTATTCTCAAAAATGGTTTGAGGACCCTTTTGTTAAGGAGATGATCCGGGCGGTAGACAAGTCGGAGGTATTGTCATCCCATGCAATTGAAAGTCCTGTTCTTGGAATTATTCCGACATCGAAATTGTCCGGTGGGGTAAAGGCACTTATCCTTGTTTATAAAAAGCCGGAGTTGTTGATAGATTGTACTGCATGCGGTGAAAATTGTGCCGAATGGATTCTTAAAATTGCGGAAAAACAGGACACTTTGATCAATTTGAATTATTTCATGGATTTTCCGGAACCGTTTGAACTTAAGATACAAAATACCGGGGCTGTTTGTCACGATTCCAAAGAGTTGTATCGTAATTCTATTCATTTTGTGAGGTGATCAGATCATATGATAGGAAAACACAGAGTTCAAATTGGAGATAATACGATCAGATATGACTTTGTATTATCACGCAATATTACCATTATACGTGGAGACAGCGGAACAGGAAAGACTACTTTATATAATCTTATACAGGAAATGAACCAGAAGAAAAACAGTGGGATTGCATGGAATTGTGACTGTGGTTGTTATGCATTGACAGATTTTGACTGGGAGGATGTTATTGAAAGACATCCGAAATCCATTATTTTTGTAGATGAAAATTTCAGTTCAATGAGGAGCGAAAAATTTGCGTCTATTGTTAATTCAGCGGATAATTAGTGTCTGCTGATTAGGTTGCAAACACTTGATTTTACTGACTTTTGCCCCATTTTCTGGTATAATAATTGCAAGGATTTTGACGAAAACAATT
>SFZC01000046.1 GCA_004558955.1 bacterium
CTGCAAATACTTTTACAAACGATGTTCAGAATCCAACCATAATTTGCATTGCTGGTAGGCGGCACTTCGTATCCATTCCAACGAGGATCATCAACCAATTCGTTGGCAGCTCTCCATTCTTTCTGATTGAAAGGAGGGTTCGCCATAATGTAATCTGCCTTGAGGTCTTTGTGCTGATCGTTTGTAAAAGTATTTGCAGCCATCTCACCAAGATTTGCAGCGATACCACGAATAGCCAAATTCATTTTTGCCAGTTTGAAAGTGGTATTGGTGTACTCCTGACCATAGATGGAAACCTTCTTCTTGTTTCCGCTATGTGCTTCCACGAACTTGATGGACTGAACGAACATACCACCGGAACCACAACAAGGGTCATAAACTCTACAATTTTCAAACGGTTTAAGAATTTCAACAAGAGTTTTTACAATACTTTGTGGGGTGTAAAATTCTCCGCCCTTTGTACCTTCATAGGCTGCAAATTGAGCAATACAGTATTCATAAGTTCTACCCAACAAGTCCTTACTTTCTTCTGTATCGTCCATCTTGATATTATTTGTAAATAAATCAACAACTTCACCCAAAACTCTTTTATCCAAATCTGGTGAACCATAGTTTTTAGGCAAAACACCCTTTAAAGACTTATTTTCTCTTTCAATCGCAATCATGGCTTCATCAATAATTTTTCCGATTTCAGGAGTATGTGCGTTTTCTGAAATTTTTGTCCAACGAGCTTCTTCCGGCACAAAGAAGATGTTTTCGGCAGTATATTCATCTTTATCGTTTTCAAAGCCGTCGCCTTCTGCTACAAGTTGTTGATACTTTTTATCAAAAACGCTTGATATATATCTTAGAAAGATTAAACCTACAATAACTTTTCGATATTCAGCAGCAGGAATATGTCCCCATAATACACAAGCTGCCTTCCATAATTGTTCTTCAAAACCGATATTTGCACTATTCTTCTCTGCCATATTAACCCTCGTTAGATAAAACACCTATTTAACACTCTAATTCTATCATAAATACAGATATTAGCCCCTTTTGTAAATAACAAATTTATTGTGCCTTAATACGACTATTAGAAATGTTATAATTAAAAGATTTTACCTTTTATAAAAAAGAAAAAGGAGAAAAATATGAAAAATCAAATTATCAATGAAATCACACAACAAATGCTTCAAGTTTTAAACAATTTGGAATTAGAAAAATTACGAACAGCGTTAAATCTATGTTTAGAAAATTATGAAATCACCGAGATAAAATCCGAAAATGTTTCAAATTATAACAATCAACATTTTATAGAATTATTTCTTGGAGCTAAAAAAATTGAAGGGTGCTCATATAAAACACTTAAATATTATAGAGCAACAATAAATAATACTCTCAATAGTATAAATAAAGAAGTTAAAAACATTGTAACAGATGATTTGCGCAAATACTTAACAAAACATCAAGAAGAACATTCCTCTAGTAGAGTTACAATCGATAATATAAGAAGAATTTTATCAAGTTTTTTTGCTTGGCTTGAAGACGAGGATTACATAGTAAAAAGTCCAGTAAGACGAATTCATAAAATTAAAACAGGAACAAATATCAAAGAAACTTATTCAGATGAAGCATTAGAGCTTATGCGTGATAAGTGTACAGAATTAAGAGATTTGGCAATGATAGATATTCTAGCCTCAACAGGAATGAGGGTCGGAGAATTAGTTCTTTTGAATCGTGAGGATATTAATTTTAATGAGCGAGAGTGTGTTGTTTTTGGAAAAGGTGATAAAGAACGAATAGTATATTTTGATGCCCGAACAAAAATTCATCTGAAAAATTATTTAGAAAGCAGAAATGATACAAATCCAGCGTTGTTTGTATCACTATATTCCCCTTTTGAAAGATTGCAAATTAGCGGAGTCGAAGTTAGATTAAGAGAGTTTGGAAAGAAGCTGAATATAAACAAAGTACATCCTCATAAATTTAGAAGGACATTGGCTACCATGGCAATAGATAAAGGCATGCCAATCGAGCAGTTACAAAAATTACTAGGACATTCTCGAATAGACACAACATTACAATATGCTATGGTTAAACAAAGTAATGTCAAATTAGCACACCGAAAATTTATTAGTTAATCATCGATAAATAATAATTTAGAACAACAAGCTCAAGCTATTTTTAAATCTTGGTTTGTAGATTTCGAACCATTCGGTGGCACTATGCCAGATGGTTGGAGTGTTAGTAATTTGTCAACTATTGCAGATTATTTAAATGGTTTAGCAATGCAGAAGTTTAGACCGAATAAAAATGAAAAAGGTATTCCTGTTCTAAAAATAAAAGAATTAAGACAAGGATTCTGTGATGTTCAAAGTGATTTGTGTTCGCCAAATATAAAGCCCGAATACATAATTAATGATGGTGATGTTATTTTTTCTTGGTCTGGAACGCTTTTACTTGATTTTTGGTGTAGTGGTTTATGTGGATTAAATCAACATCTATTTAAAGTTTCTTCTTTGAAATATGATAAATGGTTTTATTATTTCTGGACAAAACACCATCTTGATAAATTTATTGCAATTGCAGCTGATAAAGCAACAACAATGGGGCATATAAAACGAGAAGATTTAGACAAATCAGATGTTATTATACCTGATGAAAAAACGTATATTCAATTAAATTCTATATTAACACCTATGTTAGAATTAATAGTTAAAAATAAAGTCGAAAATAGACAATTAGCTCAACTTCGTGATACACTTTTACCCAAACTTATGAGTGGTGAAATTGATGTTTCTAAGGTCGAAATTGACGACATTTTAACAAATCAGTCCGCTGATAAATTATTGTTTAGCATATTAGTTTTAGAACATTTTTATATTAAAATCGTTATACTTATAGGAGTAACAATAAATGAAAAAATTATTATCACTATTAGTATCATTGTTTTTATTGACAGGTTATTGTTTTGCGGCTACAACAAATTCTTACGATAAATACGGCTCAAAAACTGGTTCTTATAGAACAAGTGGAAACACCGTTGCTCAGTATGATAAATATGGATCCAAAACAGGCTCTTACAGACAAACCTCAAGTGGATATAACTCTTATGATAAGTATGGTTCAAAAACAGGTAGCTATCGAAAAACTTCTTCAGGATATAACTCATATGACAAATATGGCAGCAAAACAGGTAGTTTCAAAACAAACTCAAATGGTGTAACCACCCAATATGATAGATACGGTAGCAAAGTCGGTTCTTTTAAAACAGGCTCAAGTGGCAGAACTACTCAATACGACAAATACGGCAGAAAAGTTGGAAGTTATAAGTAACTTTCCATATTTTTATGATATTATTTGCTTATATTGAGGAAGTAAATAATGAAAAAAATTGACGGCAGTCCAAAAAATTTAAAACAATTATTACAAAACACAAAGTATTCTATTCATTATTATCAAAGAGAATATATGTGGCAAAGAAAACATATAGAAGAACTTATTAATGATTTAACTTCTGAATTTTTGGAATACTATGAGTCTGGACATGAACGCAAAGAGGTCGAAAACTACGGAGCTTATTTTATGGGTTCTATCGTTTTAGCAGGATACGAAAATGCTATAATTGATGGGCAACAACGATTTACTTCATTAACACTTCTTTTAATATATCTATATAACCGATTAAAAAAAATAAATCAAAATTATCCTATGATAGAACAAATGATTTATTCGGAATCTTATGGAACAGCGGCTTTTAATATAAATGTAGAAGATCGCCAAAAATGTATGGATGCTATTTTTAATGAAAAAGAATTTGATACAACAGACGAAATAGAATCCGTAAAAAATCTATATGCGAGATACGAAGATATCCAAGAATTATTTCCAACCGATCAGATAGAGGATAACGCTCTTTTAAATTTTTGTGATTGGTTAGCAGAGAAAGTATTTTTTATTGAAATCGTGGCAACAACAGAACAGGATGCTCATAAAATTTTTGTAACAATGAATGATAGAGGTTTGAGTCTTACACCAACAGAGATGTTAAAGGGATACTTACTTTCTGAAATTTCTAATGATAAAAAACGAGAATGTTTAAATTCTGTATGGAAAACTGAAATATTAAAACTAAAAGAATTAGATGAAAAAGGTGGAGACGAAACATTTATTAGAGCTTGGCTAAGAGCGCAATATGCAGAAACAATAAGAGATACGAAAGCTGGGGCTATCAATAAAGATTTTGACATTATTGGTGGACCTTTTCACAAATGGGTTAGAGATGAAAAACAAAAATTAAATTTAAATTCTTCTGAAGATTTTGAAAATTTTATAGATAATTTCTCATATTTTGCAAAAATTTATAGATTAATTAAACAAGCAGAATGTATATATAATGATAACTTAAAATATGTATATTTTAATGCACAGTTAAGTTTTACGTTACAAACACAACTTCTGTTAGCACCAATATGCAAAAATGACAGCATCGAAATCGTAGAACAAAAAATTAATTTAGTTGCAAGATTCATTGATTTACTAATTGTTGCAAGAGTTTGCAATTATAAATCAGTTGATTATAGTACTATTAAAAATTATGTCTTTAATATTACTAAAGATATAAGACATTTACCTGTTTCTGAGCTAAAAGTACATTTATTAGAGCATTATAAAGAATTAAATTTTGACATTGATAAATCAATTGGGAATTTTGGATTAAATGGTTTTACCAAAAAATATATAAAAAATATCTTGGCAAGAATTACTAATTATATTGAAGAAGAAATAGAAGTTAAGGGTAATTATTGCAATTATATGGAAACAAAAACAAAAAATCCGTTTGAGATTGAACATATAATTACAAACCATCATGAGTATTTTATTGAGGAATATCCTGATATAACTGAGTTTAATAATTGGCGAAATAACATTGGAGCATTGTTACTATTGCATAAAAGTATAAATGCGAGTTTGAATGATTCATTATATAAGGACAAAATTGCTAAATATTGTTCAAATGAAGGAAACATATATAGTGAGTCTTTAGGAGAGCTTGCATATAAAAATAACCCTAGATTTTTAAGATTTATAAAAGACAAAAATTTAAACTTTGAAGCCTTTGAACATTTTGGAAAAGAAGAAATCCGCAAACGAAATAAATTAGTTGCACAACTTATAAATTTAGTATGGAATACTAAAATATTTGAATAAAATATTATTTTTTTCTTGTGGCACTTGCAGTCAGCATAAGGACATTTGCCATTTTTTATATTTAAAATTGTAGGTGTAACATATTCAACATCAAAATTATGAATTTTCCCCAATATTTTTACTCTGTTATAATAAACCATTTCCGTTTTGGGATTTTCTAATATTAAAACAACCATAGCTTTTTTACCTGTCATCAGTTGATAGTGCAATGCTTCCAATACACCAAAATAAACATCCTTTTATCGCCAAAGCTACTCTTTGTTATTTTCCTCATTGTAATAGAAGCCAAGGAGTTGACTATACAAATACAGAATTAGATATTCAATTTGGGAGAATAAAAGATAATGGAATAAAATCGATTGATAACAATTATCAAGACCGAAAAGGTCATTATACTTGGGAAAAAGATGCAAGAATGAATTATCGAAAATGGGATAATGTTAAACACATAAGAGAAATCGTAAAATCTCGGAATATTCCTAGGGATGTTTATAGTTCAAAAGGTCTATGGGGTATAAGCTTGAAAACTAAAAATAGATTAAACTCCGAAGATGGTAAAAATTTAAAATTCAGTATTGTAGTAACACTAAAGGAATTAAACGGAGTCAACAGAATTGAAGATTTTATTAGAAACTGTTTATTAAACGAATGGTTTGTAAATAAAATAGATATTGAAAATAGAGTTGATATTCACAATATTGCAGAAGAAGATATACATTTTGAAGAATAACAGGAGTAAAAATGGCTAAAAAATTAATACCAATGGCAATTTGCTATGATTTTGATGGAACACTATCTCCAGGAAACATGCAAGAATATGGATTTATGGAGAAATTAGGAACAAGCCCAAAGAAATTTTGGGCAAAATCCAATAAATTTGCAAAAGATAATTGTGCTGATGTGAATTTAGCCTATATGGAATTAATGAAAGAGGAAGCTCATAATAAAAATATTCCATTTAATAAAAAAGCATTTTGCGACTATGGCAAAAATATTCCATTATATAATGGTGTAGAAACTTGGTTTAATCGAATTAACAAATACGGAAAAGAGCGAGGAGTAGAAGTAAAGCACTATATAATATCATCTGGTTTGAAAGAAATTATAGAATGTACTTCTATTGGTAAAAATTTTGAATATATTTTTGCTTCCGCCTATATATATGATACTAATGGTATTCCTATATGGCCTGCAAATGTTGTTAATTATACTTCAAAGACTCAATATTTGTTTAGGATTAATAAAGGTTGCTGTGACATAAACGACAATAAAACTATTAATGCTTATGTTAAGCAGGAAGACAGAGCTGTTCCTTTTTCAAATATAATTTTCATTGGTGACGGAGAAACAGATATACCTGCGATGAAAATGGTAAAAGTTAATGGAGGACATTCTATCGCCGTATATAATTCTTCTAAAAAAGGTAAAAAAGGGAATGCATTCAAACTAATTGAAGAAGATAGGGTTAATATAGTCGCAAGTGCAGATTATTCAAATAACAAAACTATCGATAAATATGTAAAATCAATTATTGACAAAATCAAATTAGATAACCATATAAAAAAATTAGAAATAAAATAAAACCAATCTGCACATTGAAAATTTGAAAAAGAGAATTTTGAACAATTTTTTAGAAAAATGAGCTAAAGTTTGACAATAAAAATTCTCTAAATAAAATCACATGCTAAAAACCGCCCTATTGAGGCGGTTTTTGTAAATTCTATCTTCACTTATTCTCTAAGTTTCGACTAAAAAACGGAAAAGCAGGGATTTGAACCCTGGGTGCAGATAACTCCACACAACACCTTAGCAGGGTGCCGCCTTAAGCCACTCGGCCACTTTTCCATCTAAGACGGGTCGCACTGTCATGTGCTTGTTTCTATCATATCATAAATATCTTTTTTCGTAAATACCTTTTTGTATATATTCTGAAAATTTCTAATTTTACATACGAAATGATTTTTCAAATTTCCACCAAGCCCCGTATTGACCCCAAAAATTTATCGAACTACAATACTATTAAGTACGTTAGAGAGGTTTACACAATGATTGAAATGAAAGTTATGGGTATTGCACTCGACACAAGAACCGGCTCTCCTATCGTTGTTCTTCACGACAAGGAAAATCGCCGTGCCCTACCTATTTGGATTGGTTCTGCTGAAGCCAGTTCCATTATAAGAAAAATCGAAAATTTGTCAGTCGCTCGCCCTATGACACACGATTTGATTATTAGTATCATAGAAAAAACAGGTTACAAAATTGACCGTGTCGAAATCAACGATGTTGAAAAAGAAACATACTACGCAACAATTTTTTTGACAGACAACGAGGGAAAAACTATCGAAATTGATTCTCGTCCATCTGATGCTATCGCTGTTGCTATAAGGGTTGACACCCCGATTTTTGTTACCGCAAATGTTCTTTCTAACGGTTCTGTTTCTACAGACAGTGCTAAAGATGCCGAAGAAGCCGAAGAGTTTAAGAACTTTGTACAAAGCATTAAACCTTCCGACTTTGCAAAACTGATGAAAGATAACGAACATCACGAAAGTGATCAGTAACAGGTATTTTAGAAGTATTTTTGTATGTTGGCACGAGTTTTCAACTCGTGCCAACACTTTTATAAAGCCACAAATTGTACAAAAAGGTCACCCTGAACTAGTTTCCACCCTTCAATATTAACTTTTGTAACAAAATAATCATATATATGCAATTATCTAATCTTTATATACTTTATATATATAAATACAAGAAGAGGACAGAACGATGGGTATTATCGGACAGAGTAACGCAATGCACAACAGGTTCGCAATGGGTGGCGGATTTATGCCACCGGCAAGAACTCCAATGGCAAGACCAATGATGAGTGGACCAATCTTTGTAATGGGCGGATTTGAACAACCTTCCCATTGTCACTGTGGCGAAAAGGCTGCCTTATGGGGCGGTTTAATCGGCGGTGGACTTGGAATTTTGGCAGGTTTATTCGGACGAAAACAACAGGCGGTCCAATACGCTCCCGGTTACGGAGGCGGATATAGTGGCGGTGGCATTCAACAACCTCTAACCTCAGCACAACAATTAACTAACCTAAAAACACTGTATGGTGACAAAGGTTATGCAATAGTTGATAATGGGGACGGAACTTTCTCGGCAACTAAAGGCGGCAACAATATCGGACGTGGCTCATACGAAGATATGCAAAAACTTTTAGGCGAAAGCAACGACAAAACTAACAATTCAACTACCGCAAAAGACAATACAGGCACTACAACAGTTACTGACGGTAGTGGCGCTAAAGACAAAGTCGGCGGAACTACCACGACTACAGTCAGCGATGATGATAAAAAAGTTGACGATGACAAAAAAGACGACACAAAAACAGGAGATGCGGCAAAGAAAGATTCAACAACCAAGACTGACGATAAAAGCAAAACTGGTGAAACAGTTACAACAGATGACGATAGCTCAACCAGACCTACTGACGATGGCTCAAAAGCAAAAGGTACAAGTTCAGCAGGAAAAACAAGAGGTACTGGCTCTGCAAGCGGTGCAAAAAAATCAGGGAATACTCAACCTACAACATACACAAGCAGCACAGGCAGATATGCGAAAAAAGGTGCTGACGGGAAATGGCACTACTATGCTCAAGACGGTACAGAATTAAATGAAAACCACATCAGCACAAATGACCCTGAATTATGGGCAAAAACAAACCCTAAATACGCAAACAAAAAGAACGCTGTTTACACAACAAAGAATGGTGATTACGCAACTAAAGACGACCAAGGAAGACTTCACTACTTCGACAAACACGGTAAACCTATAACAGAAAAACAATTCAAAGGAGCACACAATACTGTTAACACTACAAACGTAAAACAAGGAGGCTATAGTTCGCAAAAAGGTCACCGAGTAGCAAGCAAAACCGGCAGATGGGCTGAAAGAGGACAAGACCACAAATGGCATTACTACGCAAAAGACGGAACTGAGTTAAATGAAGCACATATTAAGAAAAATGATCCTGAATTGTGGAACAAAACACACTCACAAAAACAGACTTCAACTCAAAAGCAATCAACCGTAAGAAACACAGGTTTTGCAGCATATAAATTACAATAATTCAAATCTCAAGACGAATTACTAAATCAAGTAAATGAAAAATTAAAGTCTATAAAAATTCTTTCCGAAGATAAATTTGGAAAGGATTTTTATTTATGGCAAAGATTATTGAAAACCAAAGAAGAATGATTCGTTTGAGCGTGGATGATGTTTTGAACATCGTGCGAGAATACCAACGCCTAACCGCAAACAAAACCTGTTGTTACGAACACACACGAGAAATTTTAGGCAAAAACCCGCTCTTCCTGCCCGAAGACCTTGATTGATTAACAAAACTTCATAATTCGATAAAATTAGGCAATTTTTATTTTTAGTTAACTTTCTATCATTGGTGGTAGATATGAATATAACAAAAATTAAAAATTATGTAGAAAGTGGCGACATTGCCCGCATTAACGACTCAATCAGCCTATTTTGCGAAAGAGCAGATGAACTTATGTCAAAAAAAGGCGGAATGAAATTCACAGTACTTCCGACTACAAAAGTCAAGAACTACAACAAAAATACCGAATTAATTACCTTGCTTTTGAAAAATGTGTAGTTTGGAATTGCTCGGCTAGCTTAGGTAACTTACAGGTATTTTGTCAGGGCTTGGCTGAAATTTCGCACGTTGGGCAAGTATGCCCAACCGACAGGTTAATGCACACAAGTGGAGAACGTAATATTTCAAGGTTCTTGTCCTTCCAGCAAGCTAAAAAACATGCGATTTTTCAAAGTATTACCCAAGAAAATTCACGACATCGAAACTTGAAACCATTGGGGAAGAGCTTACGCAAGACAAGTAATATTCCTGCAAAAACGGTATTGAAAATTTTGACACAGGTGTTCGTCCGAGTTTGATTTCCGCCTCGTGAAGTGTCCAAAAACGATAAAACTCCTCAGCTGTCGGATTTTCGATTTCAAAATCATAATGTGTCATAATTTTCTTAAAATCACGAGATTTTACAAATTCCACATCCAATCCGATATCGTCTTTTGCCACCCCCACCACAACAAGGTTTTCAGAATGCGAAACACTAAAAAACATCTCTCGACTTTTGAAAAACGGTTTTCCGCCTACTATTTCAATCTCTGAATTTTTCACATTATAAATCTTTTTCGCCAAATTCTTAACCAAGTACAATCCGCAAAGATGTTCCAAATATTTTTCTCGTGATTTATACTGCCGACCGTCAGAAACTTGTTCCAAATCAGCCATTTTGACCTGTTTCAAAAACTCGGATTTTTCAACATAAAAAATTTCCATATAAAACCCTTTACAAAATTACCGTATCCACCAACGGTTTTGCAACATCTAACGCACCTTTAAGCACTTCGGGATTTGTCCAAAAATCTTTTCTTTGCACGAAATTTTTAACAATTTTTCTTGCGTAAGACCCAATCGCTACTCCGTGATAATTTATCTCACACATTCTCGCAAGTTCCGTAGTTTTGCCATTTGTTCCGCCCGACAAAATCAAATACACGGGCAAATTTGCATTCTGAACAATCTCTGCCGTTGCAACAGCTTGCAAAGTCGATTTGTAATTGTCATCTCCACCGCTCATCGGGAACCCGTCAGCCTGAACGATTGTCGAATAAGGCTCTCTAGTTTCTATCATCACCTCAATGCGTTCCACCAACGCTTCATCACTCAATTTTCCACGACTTGTACAAATACTCAACAATCCGTTATAATTGTTATTAATATAATTCCATTTGCCGAAAATTTCGCCTTCATCAAGCCCCATTGCGTGGAATTCAATACAATCAATATTTTCCTCAACAATAGCAGGCAAAACCTCGCTCAAATCCTTCTCTTCAGAAGTATAAGAAATTGCGGTTTTTGAACAAACTTTCCAGCATTTACCGCACCCGATACACTTTGATTTTTTAACCTTGCCGTAATGTATCGCACCTTGCGGACAAATTTCCTCACACGCACCGCAATTAACGCATCTGTCATAGTCGATAACAGCCTTTTTAACATGAGGGTCATTTTTAATCCCCACACTCACGCAAAGATACGCCTCATAAACCTTCGCAAGCTCCAAAGCCTCTTTTGCCGCCTTTATAACTTCTAAATTTGCGGACAAATCAAAAAATCGACACCCCGCAATCGAATAAACGTAAACTAATCGCTTAATTTCTTCAATATCTTCATTCCCCGCACCGCATACGAGTTTGAAGCAGTGCTGTGTTTCCAACAAGTCCTTTAGCATTATTTCACCATGTAATTATAAATAATTTCAGAAGCATGAACGATAAAATCTTTACCGGCAACAGAATTATGAGGTCTGTTTGCAAGGATTACGACCAAATATTTTTTGCCGTTCGGTGCAATTACAATGCCCGCATCGCCAAGCATAGTGCCAATATCGCCTGTTTTATGCAAAAATACCAAACCTGCTCCCAAGCCTGCCTGAATCAATCTGTTATTATGAACATGTCCCATATAATTCAAAATACGACTTCTTGATTCTTCACTCAAGAAAGAGTCGTTTTCATCAATATTATAAAGCATTGTAGCCATTTCAATCGCAGTAGTTCTGTTTGTTCCGCCCAAATCAGGCAACCAAGTTTGGACAAAAGTATTTTTCAATCCCCAATCCCTTATCGATTGGTTAACATCTGTCATTGAGCCGACTTTAGCCATTAGCATATTTGTTGCGGAATTGTCAGACTCGGTAATCATACGATTTGCAAGTTCATCAATGGTGTATTCGGAATCTCTCGCCTTAAATTGCAAGCTTCCAGACCCCTCAGACCTGTAATATTCTGTCAACGGGATTGTATCATTCAGCGAAATTTGTCCGGCTTCAATAGATTTAAACACGTCAATCAAAACAGGAATTTTAATTATACTTGCTGTCGCATAGCTCTTATTTGCGTTAATATTAACAAAATTTTGAGTGTCATAATCCCAAACATAAATTGCAGGTTTAACTGTCGGATATTGTTCCATTAACCCTAATAATTCCTGCTTCAACACCGGCATATTAACATTTTCTTTTAAAGGTGTCATCATTGCGGACTTTTCGCTAGCGGAATAGTTAAACATAGGATTGTCAAAAGCCCAAGTGTTAGACAAATACTTTGTTGTAGGGAAGCTTATTTCATTCATATCCGCAGTAATCGCATTGTGCGGAGTTGGTTCAAAAAACGCCTTTGTCACATGACTGAAAGCATAAGGTAAAGCCGTCATCGCCATTACCACAAAGAAAACAAATGCTGTCAAAACCTGTACAAACGTTTTCTTCTTATTAACCTTTCTTTTCGGGCGATTTTCATGCCTTAACGAAGAATATCTGCTAATTTTCTCGGTTCTGACATTTTCGTAAACACTATAATTATACTTTGTGTAACTTTGGTAATAATACGGATCTCCGTAAACGCTATCGTAATTTCTTGCTAGTTTCGGCATGAAAACTGCTTCCTCCCCAATTTTCTTTTATTTTATACAAAGTTTTCAAGTAGGGCAAGTTTTTAATGAACAATAGTAACATTTTGAAAAATTTAATTACTTGCTACATAATTTTTCTTAGTAATATAATAGGGTTGAAGTTATACCCTATAAATAGTAAAGGAAAGAAAATTATGAGTTTATTGGAAGCAGGAATGATGGTTTGCTTCGGAGCAAGCTGGCCGTTTCAAGTTGTAAAAACATATAAATCAAAAGAAGTAAAAGGTAAAAGCATTCACTTTTTGTGGTTGGTTGAAATCGGGTATGTACTCGGAATGTTACACCATATTTTGTACGCCCCTGACAAGGTAATTTACTTGTATCTATTGAATTTTATCCTTGTCGGAGCTGACATGATTTTGTATTATAAATACAAAAAATTACCACATAATAAAGTGAAAAAAAATGTTAAAATTCTTTCTAAAAAAGAGGAAGAATTGAAAAACGAAGAACTGAAAACGGCGGTGTAAAGTATCGCAAGTAACGAAGGTTTATCATTACGGATAAGCACGAGCACAAGTACCAAGAACAAGGTGAATACACGTTTAATGCGAGTGCGAAAGATTCGAAATCTGTTGCAAAAACGTGTAAACTTGATGTTTCTGTTAACAGATTCTGAATAACAAGAAAATTAATTTGCTCATTGCATTCGCAAAAATTTTCTAAGTTTTCAGAATGACGAAAGCGTTGCTAGGCTCACCAAATAGTCATTCTAAACTTGTTTAATAATCATGTTATTAATGTGAAATGATTTTTGCCTCAACGCTTTTTGCACCTTCTATCGAGTTATTGAACCCGTTTAGCAATTCGGCGGCGGTTTGTGCGTTGTAAAACTTTCCGCTTGTCACAAGTGCCGTGCATTGCAGCTGTTCCAAATCATCTGAATCTTGCACATTAAAAGCAATTACATCAATCGTAACATCTCGGCGAATTTTAATAAGGTTCATAACGAAAGTACAAGGGCTTTCGTCGCAGTTTTCCCCACCATCTGTCAGCAAAATAATGTGTTTTTTGCCTTTATAGCCCATAAAATCGTATTTTATCGCCTGTTTTAGCGAATATGTAATCGGTGTCATTCCACGAGGTTTGGATTTTTGGAGTGCAAATTCGACATTCTCTGTGTTGTGGCGTAAGATTGGCGAAACAAGGGTCGAAGCTCGGCAGGCTTCCATTGGGGTAAACCCCATTTTGTGTCCGTAAATTCTCAGTCCAACCCAATTTGCAGAACTTATTTTGGGTAAAATTTGTTTCATTGCCGGATTCACCGCCGGAATCAGTCTTGGCATCAGTCCAGGTGAATGTCTTCCTGGATTTCTTCCGGGCAGGCTCCTCCTTTCGGTCCGAAACATTCCTGCGGAGAATACAATCCGTACTGAGCAGAAAACCCAAACGGCTCAAAAATTACCAAAAGAAATATTACAAATACAAGACAAATTTTCTTCATATTAGAAGAATTACAGAAATATAAAACTTCTTCATCAGCAAAACGAACACTTTTTTTATATTTTTTAATTCTTCAAAATTATAATTAATATTTAAAAAGTTCCGCAGTGTTGCGGAACTTTCATTTTGGTTAATCAGTTATGGTTATAATTTAAAGAAGGGGTTAATTTCTCTTATTACTATTGTTTATTATGCGTTGAAGGTATATTTTGGTGCCATATCTTTAATAGCCGCATCACGACCTTCTCTAGCCGCTTTCAATTCAGCCTCAACTGCTGTACCTTGTGCAGTCAAGCGTTCTTTTTCTTGAGCCAATCTGTCTTCTTCGACCTTCAAATTACGAGTTTCAATTTGCATTGCCTTTTCTCGACCTTGCTCATATAATTTTGTCATAATCCAATTTTGCATTTTCTGCATAGCTTGTGCGTTTTGGGTGTTACCCATTTGGTTTTGATACCAAGAAATCGCTTGTGGTGCGTTTTGCTGCATATACAATACCGAATTGTTATGAGCCCAAGCCAAATAGTTTAATGTTCTACCCATAGCCATGCCGGGAGCACTAAGCAATTCTCCGATTGAAACTCCGCCATTTGCTATCAATGATGAATACTGTTGTAATGCCTGCATCTTTTTCGTTAACTTCATCAAACGATACTCGATGTTGCTCTTTTCGTACATCAATGCGTGTACTCGAGCGGTAAATGTGAAAATACCCATTTTAACCCTACCTTTTTAACCTTTTAACTAACCTTTATTTAACCTTCATATATATAAAAACATGCAAATCCGCATAATTGCATGATTTGAGCCATTTGTTACAAAAGCTTAACAATTATAAAATATTTAACAGATGTACAAACTACACTTGTAGCAAGTAATACAAACCTAATGCCCCTACCGAAAATCCTTGTATAATAAAGATTTACTATTGACAATATAATATTTATAAGTTAATCTACTACCAACGTAGTAAGTAAAGTATAAATAGTTTCGGGAGCGTTCCGAATTTAGACGAGGTGACAAATGAGAATTACGAAGATTAACTATGGGGAAAATTTTTATCAAAAAGATTTAAGCAACACAAAAAACAACGAATTAAACAACAGATATTCGGCTGTTCAAACTCAAATGGTCACAATGCCTAACTTCGGCTATGGCAAAGATTTGGTAAATCGAAAGCAAATAAATTTCACAGGTTCGGGCGAAATTAGAAAAGCCGCAGAAACACTTTTACAACAATTTCCGCTGGAAGACAGACTTGCAACACTGTTTCAAGGTCTAAAACTTGGTGATGTTATTGTTGTCGGAAAAGATTTTAACAAAGCACAAGATGCGTTAAAAAAGAGTGTTAAAAAACTCGAACATGTAATTAAAAGAGAAACCTTTATGAAAGACGATTCTCTAAACAAAAACTACGCCTTCTTCAAAAATGCACTTGGAGATACCGAACTTTTAAATATTAACGACAAAAAATTAACGCTGATAACGGGCGGAAAAAATTATTCTTTAGAACCCGGAACGAGTTTTTATATAGTAAATCACGACACAATTCAAATGGGTAATGATGTAATTCACATAAAAGACAAGCCAAAACACGATTTGACGACAATGAGCAAAGTTTTTGCAAAAACTTTTGACTACACAAAAGAAGTTCAGGAAGAACTCGCAAAATTAAATCAAAAAACCATTGCAAAAAGAATCCAGCAATCAACAAAACCTATCGGAAAAATGATGTTTAACAAAATTGGCGGACAAGACAAGGCAATAGAAGAATTGAAGAAAAGTATTCTGTTTCCTATCAAATATCCTGCCGCTTATGCTCCGGAAGATATCACTCGTGGTTTTATTCTTCACGGACCGGCAGGAACAGGTAAAACCGCAATTTGCCGAGCATTGGCAAACGAAGCTGGGGTTAACAGTGCATACATCAGCGGTACAGCCTTTCAATCAAAATGGATTGGCGAATCGGAAGGCAATGTTCGTGCATTTTTTGAAGGGTTAAAAGACAACCAACCCGCCATAGGTATTATTGATGAAATTGATGCAATCGGTAACACTCGTGGTAATGGAGACCATTATAGCGACAAATTGATTGACCAGTTGTTGACCTCAATCACTGATTTGTACGAAAACGGCGACAATGTTTATATTATCGGTTTAACAAATCGTTATGAGGCATTAGACCCTGCATTGAAACGTGCGGAACGGTTGAGTAAGCACATTTTAATGGATGCTCCTGACAAAGACGGGGTTAAAAAGATTTTTGAAATTCACACAGAGAATAAACCTCTAGCAGACGATGTAAACACAGATGAACTTGTGGATAAATTACACAAGATGAAAGCCGTAGGCGGTGATATTCTCTATGTAACGAAATTAGCAAGGGAAAATATGATGAACCGTCTTGGAATTTTTGAAAAAATGAATGCGGGAACTTTCAATGAAGAAGAAATTAAAACCGCAAAAATTACTCAATCGGATTTTCTTGAAGCGCTAGAACAATTCAAAACTCAAAACAAAGGAAATTCAAGACCAACAATAGGTTTCAACCACAATAAGTAAGCTATTTAGTAATTCAAAATTCGCAGCCATTGGCATCTGTCAGTGGCTTTTTATTGTATAAAGTTTGTATATTGACAATAGATTTTCAGTCAGCATAATGAATTTGTATTACAGATTATGAGGAAAGGAAAATGAATATTACCCCTATACAAATGACCAGCACAAGCTCTTCCAATCAAACCTTCACAGGCAAAATTGCAGTAAAAGGACATTGGCCACAAAGACTTAAAAAAGCCTTTTTAAATTCTGACGGAATCAAACAACTTGCCGATGAAGGTTATAATGTTACAGGTTCCTTGAGCCACAGAAAGTCTAAAGATTCAGAGCTGATTCACTCATACAGAGAAAATTTGTACAAATTAAAATTGAACGTACAAAAAGAAAACCCTACATTTTTAGACAGAATTAAAAGCCTTGTCGGTTTATCAACTTACCAAATTAACAACGAACACCATTCTGCAAATACAATAGAAGTAATGCTTCAAAGAGTAAGTGCCAACTTCTACCACGAAAGAATAGGGAAATAGAGATAATAACAGAGCAAAGCGAACCAACGAACCGATGGGGAGTTGTGTGAGTCTGTATGCGTAAGCGAGCCGAAGAATAAGATTAAATCTACGCAATTAAAATTTGCTTGATTATTATTTTTTAGATTCACAAAATCTTACGAATTTCACATCATTGCGAGGTAATCGTAAGATTTTCGTGGCAATCTGGGAAAAGCATCTATTTGAAAAGTAGGTTAGTATTGCGATGCCAACGGCATTATTTTAAGTGTCAGAATAGCAATTCCGACCTACTTTTGGCTTTGCAATTTGAGTTCATCGAAATAGAATACAAATCTTTACCGGGCACTCTAAACAATCACTCGTTATGGGATTTCCATTGTAATACAATGAAGTCCACCTTGACGTTCTAAAAGCAATTTATCACCCAATGCGTTATTTTTTCCTGACAAAAAATAAATATTCTCAGGTTTGATATAATCTTTTACACTTTCTTTAAAAATACTTTCAAAATCCAAACCGAGTTCGGATTTAATCTTATCTGTCAGCCCCAACCCCTTTGCCAAACTGTCTTTGTTAGTAATAAAAACGATTTCGCCATTTTTATCAAGGGTTACACAGGAGTTCAAATAGTTTAAATATTGCTCTTTGAAAAACGGATAAGAAGAATCTTCACCGTCAACAATTCGATTTATGCTTGCTGGAACTCTAACGGGAGTATATCCCGATTTTTCCAAACAGTCTTCAACCTCGTCCAAATCAGGGATTTTGTATAATTCATTATTCTTTTCATTTTCCGTTAAAAGTTGTTTTATGTTTTGCTGAGCCTTTTTCACTCCAAAAAGTTCCGATAAGCTCATTTTGTCTTTCAATTTCGGGGTAAAGAAATGAATTATATCAAGAGATTTTTCCATCAATAAATCATCTAACTTTTCGACACAATCTTTTAAGATTTTATTTGTTTGAGCCTCATCTGCAACCAGCACAATACCGTTTTTCAACGGTCGCAAGAACAAATCCAAATGATTGTCGGCTTGCGGAATTACACAAACTTTATCAACTCCAAACATCTTTTTAATATCCTCAGAAACATATTTTGACAACTCATCTTCCCCAATCAAAAGTTGTTCTTTGCCTTTTGAATTTTTTGCAACAAAGAAATTTCCACCCGGAATGTGAGAATAATCAGAAAGAACTATATAATTATCATTCACCTCACTAAGACGATCTTCGGTTTGAATAATCATTCCGTCAATCGCAGGATTATCAATTGGGGATTTTACCGCCTCAGTCAACTTTTGTTCAAGTCTTAATAACTCGTCTTCTGTTGAACGAAATTTCGGAACACTGCGAACAGACTGTTGAACAGGCTCACTTTCCCACCCGAAAACGTACTTTAAAACTCCTGTCAATCGACTTCTTCTTTCGTTGTAAAAAGAAGTTAATTTATTATTCACAACAGCCCAATAGTCCTGAGCAAAAATTTTTGAAACATCGTTTTCGTTAGGAAATTCGTTTTTGGAAACTCCGTCCGAGCGTAACAGAAACACATCAAACCCGTGTTTTTCTCCAACTTGTCGTAATTCTCGTGCGATACCTTTGTAATTACTTGTTACCAAAAATCCTCTCAAGGGTCTTGCATCATAGCCTTTAAATGTGGGGCTTATATTATTATTTGTGAAAATCATATTAATATATAAGCTCAAACATAAACATTTTTGCTATTATTTAACATTATTTTGCAAATATATTTTACTGATTTAAAAAAACGCAACCTCTCAAATCAAGACTATAACAAAATGTAACAAAACTTTTGAAAGATGAAATTTTGACGTAAATTTTGGGTTAATTATAATTATCAGTTAAAAATACTGATTCTTGTTCATTTAGAATGGAAAGGGGCGAAGAGCCCCTTTTCTTCTAATCCTTTTAAAATTCTTTTTCAACAATCGCAGGAATATGCAATATTATCATTTGCTCCATATAATCGTTATTTATGGATTTAACCTCTTTACCGATTTGAGTAATTTCTTCTTTTGTATTAAACACATATTTTTTTGAAAACTTCAACTCTAAAATGCCTTTTTTCGGGTGTTTTTCATACTTGCAAAGATTATAAATAAAATAAGTTTTGTCATTTTGCACAATATTTTCAAGATAACTTATTATTGCAATATTTTGCTTTTTATTTTGAATAAACTTCAACAATAACAAATTTTCTTTCCCTTCAATTTTCTTATCGACTTCCGCAGCATACTTTAGCGGATTGGAAATCTCGGGATAATACGAAATCTGAATAGCACTCGTCCAATAATCTTTGTTTTCATCTCGTCTGTAATAATCGTTCTTCACCACGTTTTTTCGATTAGAAATATCGCCTGATTTCAGCGTATAAACAAAATTATTAAAATGCACGTTTTCAGCCTTGACTCTTTGTGCAATTACTAAAATCATCAAAATTAATATAAAATATATCGGGATAAGTTTTCGCATAACAACTCCAAACTAATTAAATTTAATCCGAAAATCGCAACAAAAAACATACCCGATTGGGCTATTTCGATTGCTTAAATTTTATTCAAAAATTATTCTTTGCGTAATTTTTCAACAAATTTTTCCAAACGACCTATCGCAACTTTTAAATTTTCCAAAGAATAAGCGTAAGAAATTCGCAAAAATCCTTCTCCACAATCGCCAAACGCTGTCCCCGGAACTACCGCAACTTTTTCTTCTTTCAAAAATCTTGTTGCAAATTCTTCACTTGTCATTCCAAATTCTTTAATGCAAGGGAAAACGTAGAAAGCTCCGAACGGCTCAAAGCATTTCAAATTCATCTTTCTAAAAGCATCCATCAAAAATCTGCGTCTCATATTATAAGCCTGACGCATCTTCAAAACATCTTCATCACCGTTTTTGAGTGCCTCAATCGCAGCATATTGACTTGTTGTCGGAGCACACATAATCGCATATTGGTGGATTTTTGTCATTTGTTTAATGATTTCCTTAGGACCGCAAGCGTAGCCCAAACGCCAACCCGTCATTGCATACGCTTTTGAAAAACCATTAATCAAAATCGTACGTTCCTTCATTCCTTTAATAGAGGTTATAGAAACGTGTTTACCCGAATACGTCAATTCAGAATAAATTTCATCAGACATCACCAAAATATCTTTTTCTATCAATATTTTAGCAATCTTTTCCAAATCCTCACGCTCCATAATCGCACCTGTCGGATTGTTAGGGAATGGCAAAATCAAAATCTTTGTTTTTTCGGTAATTTTACTTAAAAGCAATTCAGGAGTAAGCCTAAACTCATCTTCAGCACGCAACTCCAAAATAACAGGCTTAGCACCCGCCAAAATCGCACAAGGTTCATACGAAACATAAGACGGTTGCGGAATAATTACCTCATCACCCGGATTTATAACCGCACGCAACCCGATATCAATCGCTTCCGACCCGCCAACCGTAACCAAAATTTCACAATCAGAATCATAAGTAACATTTTGAGAACGTTGCAAATATTTTGAAATCTCTAGTCGCAAATCTTTTAATCCCGCATTTGAAGTATAAAAAGTTTTACCTCTTTCAAAAGCATAAATGCCCTCATCTCTAATATGCCAAGGAGTGTCAAAATCAGGTTCTCCAACACCAAGCGATATTGCATCTTCCATTTCACTTACGATATCAAAAAACTTTCTTATTCCCGAAGGTTTAATATTTACGATTTTGTCGGAAAGAAAATTTCTCATGGCGTAATAACCTCTCTTTCGTCCTTTTCTTCCCTATTTAAAATCGTTCCGTGATCTTTGTATTTTTTCAGGATAAAGTGAGTTGCCGTACTCAATACGGAATCAAGGGTAGAAAGTTTATCGGTTACGAAATTTGCAATTTCTTTCAAGGATTTTTCCTCTAAAATTACCAACAAATCATACCCACCAGAAATCAAATATACCGCTTTAACTTCAGGATAATTATAAATTCTTTCCGCTATATTATCAAAACCACGACCCCTTTGCGGAGTAACTTTAACCTCAATTAACCCCGTAACTTTTTCAATATTCGTTTTTTCCCAGTTAATCAAAGTGTGATAACCGCAGATTACGCCTTCTTTTTCAAGTCGTGTCAATTCTTTTAAAACTTCTTCTTCGCTTGTACCGAGCAAAACCGCCAATTCGCTAAAATCAATTCTGCTGTTTTTCTCGATTACAGATAACAATTCATCTCTCATTTTTCTCTCCATTGTGCAAAACAAGTATAGCAAAAGCAAATTTATTAGTAAAACAAAATTTTAAACAGAAAGTAAAGTTTTGTCTAAAAGTCTTTTACTTTAGAGCTTTAGCGTTGTCTAATATAAATAGGATATAGCAATGAACGTTCTAAGAATTACACAAGCACAAAGCCTAACAAATAGAATTTTAACAAACAAAAAATTACTAAGAAGTCTCGAAAAGTTATCAGAACACGGCACCTCGTTTTCTGCGACAACCTCGTTACTTATGACTATCGGCGTTCGTCCGCTTATGATTAGCATGACCCCGAATGTGGAAAAAGAAAACAAGCAGTATGCAATGTCAAATTCTATTTGCTCGGGACTGATAAAATTCGGAATGCTGGAAGCGGTCACGCTACCGCTTGAACTTGCAGTAAAAAGAATTGATGACAATCCTGACCAATTTTTAAATAACTTCACAATAAAAAACTTAAAAAACGGAGCGGAAGACCTGGCAAAATCAAGAAGCTACCGAATGATTACCCAAATTTATAAACTCGGAACAGGACTTTTAACCGCAATTCCAAAATCAATGCTTACAGTTGCACTAATCCCGATTATTATGGATTTACTCAACAAAAAAAATCCGACCAAACCAGACACAAAACCGGAACAAAACCAAAAGAATTTTGATATTTTGAAAGATAAAAACGTATTTTTCACGGGGAATTTTGTGGAGAAAGTAGCAAAAGGCGTTGCAAAAGGGATAAATACCCCTAAAATTCAAAGTTTGGCTAAGAAATACGAAAAGAACGATAAAGACATTGCAAAACATCTGACGGCAACAACAGACATTTTACTGACCGCCACCAACTGTCAACAAACCGCAAGCAGCAAACGAATAAAAGAAAACAGAAAAAGGACGTTAATTTATAACAACATTATTTCAACGGGTATAACGTTGTTGGGCGGATACGGAGTTGACCTGTTAATGAAAAATAAAACGAGAAAATTTATAGAAAAATTCAAACAACTGAATGCTGCAGACCCGAAAGTGTTGAAATATGTCGAAGGAATAAATATTTTACGACCGACAATAATTTTTGCAGCGATTTACTATGGAATTTTGCCGATGTTCTCGACTTATTTGTCCGAAAAAATCGACAAGCATACAAAATAAATTTGCAAAATAAAAGTTTTATGCTACAATTTTGAAGAGAGATATTGCTGACTTTTGGTTAAACCTCGAAGACAGATAAAAGCAAAATGTTGGTAAAACTTCTCAAAGACAAGTCGTCACGGGCCTGTGGCGCAGCGGTAGCGCAGAGGACTCATAATCCTTTGGTCGTGGGTTCGAATCCCTCCGGGCCCAAATTTAAAACACAGAGCCATCAAGGCTCTTTTTTAGTGAGAAAATAGATTTTTTCAAACTCAAAAACGGACTTTCGAATATTTATTGTATAAATAGAATAATCATATTTGAATTACCAAATGTAGAAATTACCACTCTATAATTGGACACATAAAATTAAAATGTCTGACACATAAAATGATAAATTTTAAATTTGAACTATAATTATAAATTAACTTGCAGTTTGAGGAGAAGTGTCAGATGAAATGATAAATATAATTGTTGGGGAAACCCCAACCTACCAGCTATTTGAATATTTTAAAAGAATACTCCTGCCAATTTACATACCCATACAGAGCAACTATCAGCATTTTTTAGAGCAGCCATATAGTGCCCTGCTTTCCAGTTATAAAGGAATATCAAGTTTGCTACAGTATAATGTTGTTCCCCATACTTTTTTGCATTTTCAAGTATTTTTATAGCTTCATCATATTCGCCTAATTGGGCATAACAACTTGCTACTTTTAGGGGTAAATAAAAGAATGGACCAATATCAAAACCAAAATTAAATTGATTAACTTTACGAGGAACAGGAACAGATAAATGTTCGGGATATAGGTTTTTAATCTGATTATAATATTTAAGTTTCATCTTAGGGTCTTTATATATATTACCCAATTTTTCATACAACTCATCATTGCCACCCGTTAATTCAATAGCTTTTAACCAATCATCAATAGCATGCTGATCATCTTCTGAATTCCGTAATGCTTTAGTACCAATTGTTCTATTGGGATTTTGAGTAACTTCTGCCCAAGCATTACCCCGTTTTTCATAAACTTCATAAGCTTTAGGATTGAGTTCAAGTGCTTTATTGTAATCTTCAATAGCTCCTTCTATATCTGAAAGAAACGTTGAATCGCAGCAAAACATAGACCAAAGTGGTACATTTTTCAAATCACCACGTTCTATATAAAGTCTGTAATTATTAGGTTCTTTTTTTATTTTATCATCTATATTAATGAATTTTATTAGTGATTCAACATCCTTATGAAAATTCTGATAATCGAATGTTTCTAATATTTCTAATAACTCCAATGCTTTAAAATAATTTTTATTTTTGTATTCCTGTTTCGCTTCATGAAAAAGGGTTGAGTTATATATTTTAATTTCTGTTGAAGATTGGTTTTCAAAAGCAGGTTCAATCAGCATGTATATTTGTGAATGTATCTTTTTACAATCTACCCCTTGTTTTGTTTCAATACTTACACTGACATCTTTTACTTTTGTATCAGGAGAATTTATATCTTTGTTATTTAAATTTATTGAAACTCTCGCACTTTCAACCCCATTTATATGTAAAATAATCCATCTTAACTCATTTTCTAATCTTTCCAACAATTTTTTATGATTTTTGGTATATATAATATTAGGTATAATTTTAATAGAATCATCCATAATTGAACTATCTAATAAATCTGCTTGAAGTTGTATGGAATCTTTTTTACTTAATTGATTTTCACGAATTGTAATACCATAGGAAAATGTATTGTTGTTATCGTTAAGTACTAAACACCTGCCAGTCGGTCTTGTTTTTGTTGTTAAAAAGTTTTGTATTTGATTAGCTTTTTCAAGATTTTTTGTTACAGCAATTAGATAGTCTCTTTCCGGCATAATATGAAAAAACATTGAACACATAAGAGCAGTACCTAAAAATACAAGAATATGTGTAAACATAAAATCCTGTTCACGAGTATATGTTACTTCTTTTGCCCTTTTACTTATAATTATCGGATAACAAAGAAAGAAGCAGGCTATGACAATTAGAAAAAATTTATTCCACGCAAAATATTCAAAAATACTAATATAACAGAGTGCTATTAATATTGCAAATATATAACTAATAATCCAAGCCTTTTTACTCATGACTTAATTATAATAATTCATAAATGTTTTGTCCAGCAATAGTTACGTCGGATTTACTAATCCGACAAAAATTTTCCCACCTTTCGGAAGTTTTTATCCTTTTTCTATCCTTTTTGAAATTCAAATCCTGTCTAAAATTGAGGCGAATTGCTCAAAACAAACAGGAAAAAAGGATAAATTTAGGGATAAGAAAAGGATAAAAAGGATAATTTTTCTTAAATTGAGGGAAGTGGCTTAAATCTAAACAACACCTAAATTGTACCCACATTCACTCTTTCAAATTTATCCGTCAAATTATACACTCAATATAACTTTTCTTAAAAAGTTATACAAAAAATTTACCCTATTCAATTACCACAACCCCATTTTGAACTGTAGTTAGGGAATTGTTTACCCAATATCCGTTTTCTTGTGCAAAGTCTTCAATCAAAGAAAAATATGTAGAACCAGAGCCTGTCATCACTGAGTTCGGATATTTTTCTTTTACAAATTTCAACTCCTCATAATCCTCAAGAATTGCCCATTCCAAGTCATTTACAAACTCATCTCTTGTTTCAAGGTCTTTCCCTTCTTGTATTTTCCGTGAAAATTTTGTATAAGCTTCTTTAGCAGAAACCCCCAAATCAAGCGGTTTTATCAAGCGAACTTTATATTCCTTATATTCGACAGGAACAATAATTTCACCCCTACCGCTCGTTTTCAAACACCCACCCTTTAAGCAAACATTCAAATCCGAACCCAATTTTGCACACAAATTGTGCAACTCCTCTTCCGTCAACAGTTCTTCAAATATTTTATTCAACCCGTACAAAGTACCCGCCGCATCAGTGCTGCCACCAGCCAAACCTGCCGCTATCGGTATATTTTTCTCAATAAAAATCTTTATCCGACATGCCTGTAAATTCGTACTGTCCAAAAACAATTTTGCTGCCTTATAAACCAAATTCCGCTCATCATAAGGAATTTTGGTAGAATTTCCCGACAACAAAATCTCAAAATTATCTGCCTTTTCAACACTAATGGTCAAATAATCATACAAACTAATCGTTTGCATTACGCTGTCAATATTATGAAATCCGTCAGGGCGTTTATTCACAACCTTCAAGCCAAGATTTATTTTAGCGGGGCATTTAACCTTCAACGTTTTCATTAATTTTGCCTCTTGTATTCTAAAAGAGCTTCCGATAATTCGCCAAATTTTTCAATAGACAACTTTTCGCCACGAATATTCTCATCCAGTCCGAGTTTTTCCATTGCAAAACTTATCGCTTCTTTTGTAAATCCACCGCTAAGCAAACAATTTTTCAAATTTTTACGGCGTTGAGCAAATCCTGCTTTGATAACTTTTCTGAAATATGAATAATCCGACAACTCAAGACGTGGAGTTTTTCGCACCTCAAGTTTTACAACCGCAGAATTTACTTTCGGAGCAGGGAAAAACGATTTTCTACCCACAAGTCGCATAATTTCAACATTTGCCCAAAAGTTTGACAAAATCGTCAACAAACCGTATTGTTTTGCAGGTGAGTTCTCATCAGCCGTCATTCGATACGCAACTTCGGCTTGTACCATTAGCAAAATGTCTTTTATCTTTGCTCTGTTTTTATTTGTCAAATCATCAATTTCACCAAGCAAATGTGCAATAATCGGACTTGTGATGTAATACGGAATATTTGCCACTATTTTAATCTCACCGTCCGCCAACTCCGACAAATCGGTTTTCAAAATGTCATTGTGAATAATCTCCAAATTCGGAGCATCAAGTTTTTTCAACTCTTTTATCGCATCTTCATCAAGTTCAATTACTATAACTTTTTTTGCGTATTTTACTAACTGTTCTGTTACAAACCCAATCCCCGGACCAATTTCCACAACCGTATCCTCAGGTGAGATATTCGCATATTCGATAATATCTTGGATAACTTCGCCGTCAACTAAGAAGTTTTGTCCAAGTCTTTTT
>SFZC01000179.1 GCA_004558955.1 bacterium
CTATAACATAAAATTCAAAGCCGACAACGACTTCCGTCGTTGCGGTTTAATTTTGTTGTTATGCTCACAGCCCATTGGGCTGGTAGTTTTATAGAAAAATAAAATTTGAGTTTAACATTTTTTATCCATATCCAAAAAAGGAAGAAAAAATGAAAACTCAGATTTTAGACAAACAATCTTTTCAGATTTCAGAAGAAGATTCAAAAAGAATTACTAGCCTTCGATTTTTACTAATTATATTTGTCGTGTTCATACATGCAAATCTAACACCAGATGATGCATTGAATTATTATCATTACGATTTTATACAACCCAAATGGATAGAAGTATTTAAGAACTTTATTTGTAATACTCTAGGCGGAGCTGCCGTACCATTGTTTTTCTTGTTTGCTTCATACCTGCAGTTTTCGAAAAATGATTCATATCCAACTCTTTTGAAGAAAAGAAGTAAATCATTACTTTTACCTTACATTCTATGGACTGTAATAACAGTAATTCTGTATTTTATTGCACAGTCAATTCCTCAGACTGCTCCATACTTCCAAAATCCAATTAATATCGTACGAGCTTGGAAGGGTTTTGATTGGATTAAAATCTTTACATATCATAATGACATTTATCCTCTGGTTTATCAGTTCTGGTTCTTACGAGATCTTATGATTTTGATTATATTATCCCCTATATTAAAATACCTCTGTAAAAAATTTGCTGGAGGAATGTTAGTTTTTGTTTCTGTTTTTGCCATAAAAGGAATTCCTATTTTTTGTGTAAATACTGGAGCATTATTCTTTTATATTGCTGGATACTATTTTGCAGCGTATAAAATATCATTCTTTAAGATTGCCGACAAAATGAAGATTTATGAATACATCACTCTGTTAGCTTTGACGATTCCATTTGATTTAATGTTTGAAAGTAAATACAATTTCGGTTTTATAAAAACACTAATATCATGTTTGTTCTTTTTGAAACTTTCATCAAGTTTTATAAAACATCAAAATCTTTATGGCAAATTAAAATACTTGGCAGGATATTCATTTTTCCTTTATGCAGTTCATACTCCATTCCTTGGTACAAGTATCAACAAAATCTCACAACAAATAATTCCTTTGCATGGAATTCTTTGTCTTGTTCAATTTTTATTGGCGTCATTCCTAACAATTGTGTTTGGAACTATTTTGGGTATTTTGTTAAATAAAATTTGTTCTCCAGCTTTCAGATTATTGAATGGTGGCAGAAAATAGTACTTGATTTCTGAATTGGACTATGTTATATTTCAATTAGTGGTGAGTCCTACCCCAAAGTGGAATCCTTAAAAGCAGTGACCCCTACTGTGAGTGGGAACTTTAAAAGCGGTGAGTCCTACCGTTAAGTGGAATCGATAAAGCCGTATTTCAGTTTGCTCTGATGCGGCTTTTTTTATTACAGGAAAATATGGAACAAGAGCGTCTTAATTTATACTACATGGATATGAAATACATACGTGATTTGCACAATGCCGATGATCGTGTCCAATCAGTTTCCCCTCAAATTCATAAAAGTAATCGACCATTTGTCGGAATTGTTGTAATTTGCGGAGAACATAAATACTGCGTTCCATTGGATTCAGCAAAAGAAAAACATAAAACTCAGAAAAACGATGTCGATTTTACAAGAATCTTTGATGGTGATAAATTAATCAGTGTTCTAAATTTCAATAACATGATTCCCATCGATAATAAATTTATTTGTAAAATTGATTTAAGTCCAAATCCAAAAGATAATCCTGCACAGGCACATTATAAGAAATTATGTATAAAAGAAATAGAATGGTGCCGTAAAAATCAGGAAGCCATCGTTAAAAAAGCGAATAAATTATATTACCTTGTTCAAAAAACAAATTGCAGTAGTATGCTCAAGAAAAGATGTAACGATTTTAAGAAACTTGAAAAAGTATTGGAAAAATTGTTGCAAAAAGAAAAGAAAGCATAACAAGAAGTTCAAAGCCGACACAGGCTCAAGGCCTGTGCGGTTTAACTCATTGTTATACGGACGGCTCACTGAGCCGCTTCAAAAGGATAAAAAATTACAATATAATACAGTAAAAGAATGAGGTGTTTATGGCGGACAATTCAAATCTATCATCGTATTTGTTTACTGTAGAAATAGAAGGCATTGAAACAGCTCGTTTTCAAAAATGTGAAGGTCTTGAAGCTGAAACAGAAATATTTGAATTAGAGGAAGGTGGTGGTGGCGTTCACCAGTTCAAAGGAAGAACAAGATTTCCAAATATAATTCTTGAAAAAGGAATAAATGATAACAATGAATTGTTTAACTGGTTTCAAAGTGTTACAAAAGATGAAAAAATTGAAAGAAAGAATGGTTCAATAGTTCTAAAAAATACTGATGGTGAAGAATTAAAAAGATGGAACTTCTTCCGAGCATTACCATGCCGTTGGATTGGTCCGAAACTTGATGCAAAAGAAAGGAGTTCCTTTGCTGTTGAACGAATTGAGATTGCGCATGAAGGTATTGAAGCCGATAATGATTTGGCAGAACTTAACTATGGTGTAGCAACTCCAGTTGGCAAAACTTGGAATGATGCTCAAAATGTCACAAGTGTTTGGGGAGAAAGAGATTCATTTACAACTTCTAATGGACAAAATACACTTTCTGGTCATAATGGTATGGATTTTTCCGCACCTAAAGGTACAAGAATTAATGCAATAAAAGGGGGAAAAGTAACTAAAGTTGAAAACAATGAAAACAATCCCCGAGGTTATGGAAAATATGTAGAAATCACACATGACGACGGAACACACTCTTTATATGCACATCAAAGTAAAATAAATGTCTATGAAGGTGAAAGAGTCGAAGCAGGTGAAAAAATAGGTGAAGTTGGAGCAACTGGTAAAGCAACAGGAAATCATCTACATCTTGGATATGACGGTAATAAAGATGGCATATATAGTCGTACAGATAAATCCGATGATCCTGCCAAGCTATTATATTCGGACGGTAACTAATGAAAAAACTTTATGCACTTCTTTTTTTCTTTATTAATTTGAATCTTTTATTTTCAGAAAACTATTTTGAAATAAATAGTAAAAAATTATCGCTTGATACTTCTATAATAGAATTACAAAATCTATTTGGTGTTCAAGATGAATTGTTAGTAATACCTTTTGAACCTAATTCTGACTGGGATACAATTTGTTACAAATATGAAACATTTACAGTTTATACTTCTCGTGTCACTAAACTGCCTTATAAATTAGAAGTTTTTGGAAATGATTTTATTTTAAATATAGATACAATTAAAATTCATAAAAATTTCAGAAAACAGGGAATTGAAGCTCTTCTTGAAAAAAAACTGTCATTTGACTATAAGGATAAGAATAATAACTTAATTTACATTCTCTATTTACCAGATTTCATCGAAGTAAATTTCGTTTTTGATGAAAACGAGATATTATTCTTATCCTTATAG
>SFZC01000047.1 GCA_004558955.1 bacterium
CATCAGACATCATGCCAGCATCTTTTAAAGCCTATACTTGATTTTCAGTTAATAAACCAGAGTCAAAATCTCCATTAACTTTACGATAAACGCCGATAGTTCCATCTTGTTTTGTATACTTACCAAATTGGCTAGCTTTTAATTTCATTTGTAATATGCGGAATAACCTGAACCGTAGCACCTAAATAATCGCCACGGCGTTCTTTGTCGATTACCTCTTGGTAAATTTTTCCTGAGGTTACGTTGTTCACCTTGCCAAAACTTGTATCGGTGAAACGTTCATAGTGACCTAAATCTAAGTCGGTTTCTGCTCCGTCATCTGTTACAAAAACTTCTCCGTGTTGAAAAGGACTCATTGTTCCCGGGTCAACATTAATATAGGGATCAAATTTTTGAATTATTACCGAATAATCTCTTGAACGCAGTAATCTGCCTAATGATGCTGCAATAATCCCTTTACCCAGTGAACTTACAACACCGCCTGTTACAAATATATATTTTGTCATAATAAAATTTCCCAAACTTTAAACTAATTGATTTTAGGTACTTTGAAAAAGCCGTTTTCTTCGTCAGGAGCGTTAGACATTAACGCTTCTTTTGAAATTTCCTGAACAGGTACATCTTCTCTTGTTACGTTTACAAAATCAATAACCTGAGTCATCGGTTTAACATTAGATGTATCAACTTCATTCATTTGGTCAACGTATTTCAAAACATCGCCAAGTTGTTTTGTATATAAAACTTTTTCGTCTTCTGTCAATTCTAATCTTGCTAATTTAGCAACATGTTCAACGTCTTTTACTGTAATCATTATTATCTCCTCAAACGTACGAATACACTATATTTATATAGTATCATAAACAACATTTTTTGAGAGTAATATTTTTCTTCTTTTAACCAATGTTAACAAATGTTAATTCCCCACTTGGGTAATTGGCAAATTAATTTCTTCACGAGTATTATATTTGGTGTAATCAGATGACAAAAACGAAAGGACAATAAAAATGATGAATAGTGTATCTTTTACAGGTAGAGAAACAATGTTAACAAAAGGAATTAAAAATATTACCGATGCTGCTCCTGATAAACTTCATGAATATCTAGGTGCTGATAAAGTTTACAAAAATGCGGCAAAATTAGTTACAGACCTTCGTCCGCAACTTGCCGAACTTGAAAAAAGTTATGCAATTTCTCACGGTACTCCTGTTGATGCTGTTGAGGTAACTATTGGTAAAATTTTAAATACTAACGCATAGTAAATTTTTAAAACTATAAAACAGAAGGCTTCTCTGAATTTGGAAAAGTCTTCTGTTTTTTTGTTTATTTATTTTTCGTGTCGTGTTAATTTAAACTTTCAAACAGTTCAATGGCTCTTGCAATCGCCAAATCCATATTGTAATATTTGTAATCACCTAATCTGCCCAAGAAATATACATTATTCAACTCTTTAGCCTCGTTTAAGTATTTTTCGTATAATGCGGCATTTTCAGGGCTTGCAATCGGATAGTATCTTTCGTTTTTACCGAGTTCAAAAAATTCCGAATATTCTTTAGCGATAACTGTTTTATCTGATTTGTCATTCAAATAATGTTTGTATTCGTGAATTCTTGTGAAATCGTAATTGTTCGGATAATTTATGCAGGCGTGAGATTGATAAAATTCCCGCTCATAAGTTTCCATTTTGAAATGAACGCTTCTGTATGGTAATTGACCGTATTTGTAGTTGAAAAATTCGTCAATAGAACCCGTGTAAAAAATTCTTGTGTTTTCGCTATCTAAAATATTTGAGTTTTGTTTTTTGAAGGTTTCAAAATCAGTGTTTAGTATGACTTCAATATTTTTATGGGCAAGCATTTTTTCAACAACTGCGGAATAGCCTTCTAACGGGATTCCCTGATATTTGTCCTGAAAATATCTGTCATCAAGTGATAAATAAACAGGAACTCTTGCCGTAACGGCTCCATCCACATCTTTTGGTGAAACGCCCCATTGTTTTGTGGTGTAGTTTAGAAAGATTTTTTCGTAAACGTAATTTGCAAGATATTTCAAATCGTCATCATCTTGTTTTTGAAATTCCAAAATCGGAACTTTAGTGTTATAAGGGAACGCATCTAACAGTTTTGTTTCCATTCTTTTTGCCATTGTTACAGGAAATACCTGATAAAGCGTGTGAAAATTGAACGGTATTTGGGCTTCAATTCCGTCTAAAATACCGACAACGGAGTGCATATAGGTGTTAAAATCGGTGAAGTTTTTTAGAAATTTCCAAACTTTTTCGTTGTTTGTGTGGAAAATATGCGAACCGTATTTGTGAATCATAATACCGTTTTCGTCACGATAATCATAACTGTTACCTGCAATATGGTCTTTTTTATCAATGATTATAACTTTTTCGTTAAGTTGGTCAGCAATAAGATTTGCGATAGTTGCTCCGCTAAACCCTGCTCCTACAATAATGTTTAATTTGCTCATTTTTCCTCTTTGCTTTCTTTATTCTTTTGCCCAAACAATCTGTCCGAACAGTATAATATAATTTTCTCTTTTACTGCTAAATCTGAAATTTATAATATTTAATTTTGACTTGTCTGTTAAAATTTCTAAAACAGGTGATTTTTTCATTCTCTTATAAAATTTTAATTCCTTTTTCGTAATTTCTTTTCGTTTTATAAGTTCTTCGGAATTTGAAATTTCCCAAAATTTTTGTAAAAAGTTTATGTATTGAGAAAGGTTTTTAAATTTTATCATTCTGTTAATAACGTTGAGATAGGACAATTCTCTTTTGAATAATTGCACTAACAGGTTTTCATCAGTAATATTATTTTCTTTAATCCATTGATGAATTTCAAGTGTTCTGTTTATCGGAACAGTGAAATCTCTCAAATCTTTTGAGGAGTCAAAATTTATTTTTCGCCAATAATAAAACGGTTTATTTATAAATGCTATTTTTTTTGCAAAATATAAGGTTTTAATTTGGAACAAATTATCTGTCCAACCGGCCCCTTTTGCTTCTACGAACTTGATATTGTTCCTTGTTAAAAGTTCTCGTTTATAAATACAAGACCAAATGCTCGGATGTGCTCTTAATAATTCAGGGTGTTCGTGCAGTGTGAATACCTCGTTATCTTCAATTATTCTGCCAAGCATTGTTTTTTTTAAGTGTCCGAATTTTTGAGTATAATTTTCGTAATATTGTGATTTTACAATGTCTGCATCTGTTTCGCTCGCTTTATTTAGCAAGGTTTCATACATATCAGGTTCAATGTAATCGTCAGGCTCAAGTATTGCAACATAGTTCCCTGAGGCTTTTGATAAGCCCAGATTGCAAGTGTGACCGTATCCGCCGTTTTGTTTATCAATGACAATGATATTTGAATATTTGTTCTTATATTCTTCAATAATTTCTCGGCTACCATCTTTACTTCCGTCATTAATCACAATAATTTCAATGTCCTTCAATGTTTGATTAACGATACTGTCAAGACATTCTTTTAAATAATTTTCAACATTATAAACAGGTATAATTACGCTTAATTTTGCCATTTATTTTCCTATTTTTAACTTTAGTTTTAACCCTAGAAACTTAACAATAATGTGTGATTGAGCCGACAGGTCTTCTCTTTTTATTGAGAAAATTTTGTCTTTAATAAAATTTGTCTCGCTTTCTTCGTAATATGAAACGATAGAAGTATTAAACGCTTTTTGTTTTTTTGACATTTCGTATAAATAGTATGAGGTCAATAATTCTGCAAAATAGCCTGCCTGTCTGCCATAGGTTACTTCTTGCGGAAGCTTCAAAACTATAGGGAAAATAAATTCACAATATTTGAAAAAATCTTCCTTTTTCATAATGAACATATTGCAAAATCCACGATGAATATTTCCTTTTAGAAATTTTTCAATTTTTCTTCCCTTTTCCGGATTTACTTCTTTGCAAATTTGAATTAAATTATCAATAAAATTATTATCTCTATCTTCCAAATTTAGCCAGATATCATAAAAACTTTGTTTTGAAATTGAATGTTTTTGTTTAATAAAATCGAATTTTGACAAAATTTCATCAAGTTTGCCATAGTTTATTTCAAAATATCTTCTATAATGATTTAACCCTATATAATCAGGATTTCCGAGCTTGTCGTAATTTTTCCAAGCCCAATATATTGCGGTCATTTCGTTTAATGTTCTGTTTAAGTTTGAAATGTTATCCCCCGTATCATCGCCGATAGTGTTGTTTAGCAGCCAATTAAATTCCTCTTGAGAGATTTTCCCGTCTTTAGTTTTTTCAAAAGCAACACTTCGTCCGCAATGAATAGGAACTAATTTTTCACTGTTATAAATATGGTCTTTTTTGTGATATGCAACCAAAATTTTGACATCTTTTGGCGGGTATTGTTTTTTTAGGAAAGTATTATATAATGCAACATAAAATCTCGGGCGTAGGAAGAAAATCGGACGATATTTTATGTATTCAATCAGCGAATCTCGTTGATTGTCTTTTGTCCAGTGTTTGTAATCTTTTTCGTTTAATTTCCACGGCGTAAGTTGCAAATATTTGAAATATAAATCTCTATGATAGCTGAAACTTCCGTAGTGCCAAGGCTTTTTCTTCGCCGTAAAATGGATAATTTTCGGATATTTTGTGTAACTTGAACGGTTTGTAAAGTTGCTTGACTGAACATTCCACTCATCCTCAAGTATCAAAATATTCTCTTTACAAACTTCGTTTATAATTTCTTGGTCACCTACTTTAATTGTGTCAATGTGTTTTTTTGTGTATTCAAGAAATTTTTGCTCAAGGTTTAATTCAACCTCTCTTTTTAAATCAACAACAAGCATTCCGGCATTTACATAAGACGGATTATCTTTGACAATGTGTTTTTTGATGTCGTGAACTCCTGCAATAGGATAGCCTTTTAGGTCAAAGTTGAACAAATCATATAACGAGGTTTGAACAATTACATCGCAATCCAAATAAATAATTTTGGAAACATTCGGAAGTAATGTCGGTAATTTCAAGCGGTAATATGTTGCAAGAGTTACATATTGATGGGATTTAACCTTTTTGTAACTGTCAAAACTGTCTTCGTTAATTTTGACAAACTTAATTTCACAATCTTTTATATTTTTTAAAGTTAAAATTTCTTGTTTGTGTTTGTCCGAAATTCCGCCGTCCAAGATGTAAAAAACAGGTTCATCCGTTGGTTTTGCATTTGCCAAAACCGATGCTATAACTACTCCTGCGTGTTCAGAGTAATTGTCATCACAAGATAAACAAATGTTAATAATATTTCCCATCTTGGTGCTATTTTCCTTCCTCTTTTAAGGATATAATTAACAAGTGTTTATGTCAATGAACAAAATGTTTTATATGTTAAAACACCCTGTGTCTCAAGGGTGTTTTTTATCGGTTTATTATTTATTTTTATATTATGCGTACCAAGTATTCCATTCCATAATAGGAATATCGCTTTCGAAATCCTTAATTTTAGCCACAGTAGCATCGCATTTTGCAGTTTCTTTATCAAGAATTTTTTGAGTTTTTGCTGCTGCTGCAGTGTTTTGTTCGGCTAATGTTTCGAATACTTTATTTCCTGATTTTTTAGCCCTTAGTTTATTAACTTCAGCCATTTGCTTTTGGTGTGCAACACGACCTTGGAGGTTCTCAACTTTTGGCATTGCCTTACCCTCATATTTTCCCTTTTTGAAAATTCTTGCAAAGGCATTACCGATATCTTCCGCTGTAGCATTATTGAACCAAGGTTTGAACTCTTTTAGCGGTTCGGAAGTTGCCGCAATTTTGTCATCAACTAAGAAATCTGCAACGTGAAAATAAGTGTTGTCAGGTCTGTCAACTTTATATGCTTGAATAACAAGTTCATCGTTTTTATAGTGTTGTGTCAATTTAGAAAAAGTTTCTTCCGCTTTTGCCAATTTTGCCCTGTCTAAGTTTATTCCGTTAAGTTTTAATCTTGCCGAGAATGCAGGTTGGTTTACGCCGTAATTAGTGTTCATTAAGTTGCCTCCTTTTGTTATTTACACGAAGGCTTCTCAAGATGTAAACTTGCTACCAAAATAAAAAATCGTTACAAAAATTTATAACCCTAAATCCTTTAAAAATCTTTCGTTTTCGGAAAGATTAAACAACGCATCTTCAGAAAACGGGTCAACGGTTCCGTTTTTTCTGAATAAATCATCAACAATCTTGTTGTGAGTTGTATTTTCAGGGTTTGAAAGTGCTAGTTTTGTGAAATTTGTGATGTCTGTCTTTCTTTCGTATAAATTTAGAGCATGCTTAGACAAGCCTTTTAAAAAGGTTGTTTTTGTTTCTTCTTTGAACGAATTAATCGGCGAAGACATTGGAAAACAAGAGTTTTCGTCATTTGCAGCTTTTAATTGTTTTGCGAGTTTTTTGAACATCACATCTCCCTATATTCATTAATATTATACATTATTTCTGAAATATTGCAATTTTGTATTGTCAAGATGTATAAATTCGTAATACCGAACTTGATTATTCATTTTGTTTACAATAAAATGCAAGTACTTAAAAAGAAGGAGTAAGAGTAGATTATGCTTGATATTAAACTAATTAGAGAAAATCCGGAAAAAATAAATGAATTGTTAAAAAGAAGAAATCCTGATTTGTCAATTGATGAAGTTATTAAAATTGACGAAGAAAGAAGAAAGGTTCAAACTCAGGCTGATGAACTTAGAGCACGCAGAAAAAATGAATCTCAAAAAATCGGTATGATGAAGAAAAATGGCGAAAATACCGATGCAATTCAAGAAGACGTAAGAAAATTAGGTGATGAAATCAAAGAATTAGAGGAAGTTCAAAACCAATTAGATCAAAAACAAAGAGAGGTTCTTCTTCATATTCCGAACATTCCTGATGAATCTACTCCGATAGGAAAATCCGAAGATGACAACGTGGTTGTTTCAACGTGGGGTGAACCTACAAAATTTAATTTTGATTTCAAGGCTCATTGGGATATTTGCGAAGAAAAAGGACTTGTAGATTTTGAACGTGGTGTAAAATTATCTCAATCAAGATTTATTTTGTATCGTGGAAAAGGTGCAAGACTTGAACGTGCAATTATTAACTTCTTCCTTGATGAACATACTCAAAACGAAGGTTATGAAGAAATCTTACCTCCGTTTATGGCAAATTCCGCAACAATGACAGGTACAGGTCAACTTCCTAAGTTTAAAGAAGATATGTACAAATGCGAAAATGAAGATTTGTACTTGATTCCGACAGCAGAAGTTCCTGTTACAAATATTTATTCGGGTGAAATTTTATCAGAAGACGAATTGCCTAAATATATGACCGCTTACACTCCATGTTTCAGACGTGAAGCAGGTTCTGCAGGTAAAGATACAAGAGGTTTAATCCGTGTTCACCAATTCAATAAAGTTGAAATGGTAAAATACACAACTCCTGAAAATTCACCGATTGAACACGAAAAACTAACGGAAAACGGCGAAAGAATGCTTCAATTATTGGGCTTGCCTTATAGACGTGTTTCTTTGTGTACGGCTGATATCGGTTTTTCCGCTAATAAATGTTGGGATTTGGAAGTTTGGATGCCGTCTTACGGAACTTATAAAGAAATTTCAAGCTGTTCAAATTACGGAGATTACCAAGCTCGCCGTGCAAATATCAGATATAAAGACAAAGCAACAGGAAAGACAAGATTTGTTCACACAATTAATGGTTCCGGTTTGGCAGTTGGCAGAACGTTTGCTGCAATTATTGAAAACTTCCAACAAGAAGATGGAACAGTTATTATTCCTGAAGTTTTGAGAAAATACACAGGATTTGACAGACTATAATATAGTTTGAAACTGCAAAATATTTTAATAAAAATAGGCTTTGAAAATTCAATTTTCTGAGCCTGTTTTTATTTTTTTAGTTGCGTATAAAATAAATTATTATTGTTATTATTTATTCGGCTTTTCTATTCGTAAAACTTCGTAAATATTCATCTTTTGGGCTTTGCCTCGAATTTTAACTTCATTAATTTTGATAACATCCGCAACGTCTGAAATGTACGAGTAGGTCGAACTGCTGACAAGCAGGTTAGTTTTATACACTTTGTTGAAACTTTCAATTCTGCTAGCAAGGTTCACGGTGTCGCCTATTACGGTGTATTCCATGCGGGCTTCTGAGCCGATATTTCCGATAAATACTTCACCGGTACAGATTCCGATACCGATTTCAATTTTTGGTTTGCCTTCCATTAACCACTTTTCTCTCAGGTAAGCAACTTTTTGCAACATTTCGTAAGCACAACGAACCGCATTTACAGGGTGGTTAAGGTCTTGAATAGGTTCACCGAAAATTGCCATAACCGCGTCTCCGATAAATTTGTTAATAACGCCGTTATATTTAGTGATTATCGGTTCCATTTCGGTAAAATATTCGTTTAGAATTTTGGTAACGTCTTCAGCGGACATTTTTTCGCTCATACTTGTAAACCCTCTGATATCAGAAAATAAAACCGTTACTATTGCACGCTTTCCGCCGAGTTTGAGGTCGTCAATGTTGTTTACGACATTTTTCATAATGTCTTGGGATAAATATTTTCCCATTGCCTGTTTGATTTTTTCTTTGTTTCTGTTTTCTGTGATAAATTTGAATGAATATCCAAAGACAAAGGTTATAATCTCGGCACCAATCGGGATTACGGGATTTGTGATAATTCCGCAAAGTGCAAGAATTATTACAGCAATAAAATATACAAAATTTAGACCGATAATTGATAGCAAGCCTTTGAACACTCTTGTTTTTAAAATTATTCCAAAGACTAAAATTGAAAGAATTAAAAACGAGAACAAATCAAGTGCTAAAACAAGCAAGCCGTCTTTTTGCAAAAAATCGCCAAAACATAAATTGTCATAAGCTGTCGCCTGAACGTCAACTCCGGGGTGTCGTTCGCTAATCGGTGTTTTTACTACATCGGCGGACGGACCTGTGATGTTATCCCCGATAAAGATGGTTTTATTTTGGAAATTTTCAGGGTCAATTAACGGGTTTTTACTGTTCAAATCGTATAATTCAGGGTGATTTTGCGGGGTAATTCCTTTTTTTAATGCGTAGTAGGTGTCAAGGATTCTGTAGGCTGAAATTGAACTGTGGGAGTAAGTTATACCCTCAAAGTTTGCATAAAACCAAAGTGGAGTTTTTATCAGCCCTTCTTTGCTTACGTTTATAGGAATTTTTTGTCCTGTTTTAGGAATAATTATATTATAATTATCTAAAATTATGTTGTTTGTGTTGTTTTCCAAAAGGTAGGTTTTTAACGCTAAGGACGGGTAAAAATCCTCGCCGATTCTTACAAGGTATTCGGAATTATACACTTGGTGAGTGATTTCGTCTTCTTTAAAATAAACTGAACCTAAATTGATTTTTTGAGCGGCAAGATATTCCGAAATGTTTTCAATCCCGAAAAATCTTTTAGGATAAATATCTTTGCCTACTATTTTTACGTTTAATTTTTGGTTATTTTTGAAACTTTCAAAGGTCGGTTTGTTTTGGTCACTGTCTTTTGACGGAGTAAAACCTGTGGTTAAATTGGGCATTTTCTTTAGAAAATCAAGTTTTTTAACCATTCCTTCGTTTGTCGGGTTGTGTTTTTGGTTGCTTATATCAAGTGCTATACTGTTGTCTTTTGTGTAAGTGTAAAAATAATCCAGCAAATCCGCAAGTGTACTTGAAGAATCCCAATTTGTATATTTTTCTGCGGTTCTATCATCAAATGCGATGATAATTGTGTTTTGTGAGGAATTTTTACTATTTGAAACAAAATTTCTTACCAAAAATCCGTAAACGGGTTTTGTTAAAAATATTGCAGCTATTGTTGAAAAGATCACAGTTAGTATTAAATATATGCAAAACGCACCGGCATAAAACCAAAAGTTTTTATATTTTTTCATACACATCTCCCTACAGGTTATTTATTTTATGATATAATAAAGTTTAAGAAAAGGGAAGATTATGAATTTTGATTTAACAAAAAAACTAAAGAAAAACAAAGTATTTCCTATTATCAGAAGTACGGACGAAAAAGACGTTATAGCAAAAGTTAACGCACTACTTGACGGCGGACTTGATGTTATGGAAGTTAATGTGGAAGCACCGAGAATTTTCAATGCAATCAGCAAAGTTGCTGACAAAGCGATAATTTGTGCAGGTGGAATTATTACTTCTTTGCAGGCTCAGGCAGCGATTGATTCAGGGGCTAAAATAATTTCTTCACCGATTTTTCAACATAATTTGTTGAAAATTTCAAAGGATAAACAACTTCCGTTTATTGCGGGAACTTCAACAGCAAATGAGGCTTACCTTGCATGGAAATCAAGAATTCCCGTTGTGAAAATTTATCCGATTACGGCTATGGGCGGTGTTGAATATATCGAAAATTTGCTCAGACCGATGCCGTTTTTGAATATTATTCCTCAAGGTGATGTTAAGCTACATGAAGTCGCCGATTATTTAAAAGCAGGTGCGTTGGCCGTCGGTGTTGGCAGAAACTTGACGGGTGTTGACTCTTATTCTGAAATTACAAAACGCACAAAAGAATTATTGGAGCAATTAAACTAATGTCAGAGAAATCTTTGGATATTATTACTATTGGCGAAAGTTTGATAGAATTATCTTCTAATCAAAAATTGGAAGATGCAGAATGTTTGCACAAATATTACGGCGGAGATTCATTGGTGGTCGCAGTTGCTGCAAGTAGGTTAAAATCAAAAGTCGGCTTTATTACATGTCTTGGAAATGACGTTTTTAAACAATTTTTGGTAAAAAGTTGGGAAAAAGAAGGTTTAGACACCTCTTTTGTTACTTGTACCGAGGATAATAACGGAATTTATTTTGTTGCAAGGGTTGTTGGGGAAGGCAAAGAGTTTGCTCATTACAGAAAGAAAATTGCACCTGCAAAATTGTCAATAGATAATATTAACGAAGATTATATAAAATCTGCAAAGGTGGTTTATGCTTCAGGGGTTACGATGTCCTTGTCCATTCAGGCAAGAGAAGCCGTGAAAAAAGCATTTGAGGTTGCCAAAGAAAACGGTGTTTTGACAGCTTACGACCCTAATTTTTCAAAACTTTTATCCTCAGAAGAAGAGGCAAGAGAATATATTGCGGAAATCTTACCGTTGACGGATATTTTGTTTATCAGTGAAAATAGCGATATTCGTACGTTATACGAATTGGAATCTGTTGAACAGGCTATAAAACGTTTGACAGATTACGGAATTGATACAATTATTGTAAAATCAAGCAAGGATAAAGGATATTACGTTAATAATAATCAAAGTACGATTTTTGTTCCGTTTTATACCGAAACGACCGTTGATACAACTTCTTCCGGTGATGCGTTTAACGGAGCGTACTTGCATTCGGTAACAGAAGGGTATTCACCGTCAGAGTCCGCAAAAATCGCTTCTATTGCGGCAGGTTTGCAGGCTCAAGGTATTGGTGCGATAAAATCTGTCCCTTATTATGATGAGGTCTTTAAAATTTATAAAAACGGGGTTTAGAATGAAGAAAAAAAGATTTGTTTTGTCAGGGTATTTTGGCTTTAAAAACTTTGGTGATGAGGCGATTTTGTCCGTTTTGGTTGCAAAATTGCGTGAATACGGACATAAAATTACTGTTATTTCTTCCGATACTAAATATACTAAAAGCAAATTCCGTTTTGTGAGAAGTGTTTATACTTTTAATATTCGAGATTTAATCGGTGCGATTGCAAAATCTGATTTTGTAATTTCGGGTGGCGGTAGTTTGTTGCAGGATACTACGAGTTTTAAAAGTTTAATATATTATCTTTTTGTAATTTTTATGGGGTTGATTTTGGGTAAAAAAGTTATAATTTTTGCTCAAGGTATAGGTCCGATTTCAAATCCTTTTGGAAAATTTTTGACAGGCTTTTTGCTCAAATTTTGTACTTATGTAAGTGTTCGTGATGCAAAAAGTCAGGAACTGTTGAAAAAATGGAATGTTAATTCGGAATTGTTGTGCGATCCGATATTTTCAACGGTAATTCCTGAAATTCCGAAGGAAAAACGTGTTGCTGTTCAGTTGAGAAATTGTGCGATGATGAATGAAGATTTTATCGACAGGCTTGCTCAAAGCGTTGTAACTAACTTTCCTGATTATATGATAGATATTTATTCGTTTCAGGATTTACTTGATTTAGAGGTTTGCAAAAAGTTTGAACACGCAGTAAAACTTCTTAATTCTGATGCGAAAACTACGATTTTTTCAGGACTGACTGATGAAGAAACTGTAAATAATATTGCGAAATCAGAATTTATGGTGGCTATGCGTTTTCATGCCTTGATTGTCGGCTTGTTGTCAAAGGTTAAGGTGCTTGGAATAAATTATGATATCAAGGTTGAGAAATTAGCAAAAGAATTCGGGTTCCCGCTTGTCGGTTTAAAAAAATCCTTTACAAATGAATTTTCAACGATCAAAAATCTTGATATGCAAGCAATAGAACATTTGGTCAAAAATAAAAATTTTGATTGGTCGTCTTTTGAACGTGTAATTAATGGTTAATAGTAAGTTATGAAAATTGAAGATATCAGGAATATTTACAAGCAAAATCAGGCTTTTCAAAAAACGTTGCCAACCGAATTGAAGGGCTTTAACTGGGCTGCATTTTTATTGACCTTTATTTGGGGAATCCCGCATAAGGTTTGGATTACGCTGATTGCAATTCCTTTGATATGGTTTCAGTTGCCTTTTGGTTTAAATTGGATTTTATTGCTTGTGTTTCAACTGTATTGCGGAATTAGGGGGAATGATTGGGCATATTCCGCAAATAATCATAAATCCGGATATGAGTTTAAACTCTCGCAAATCAAATGGACAATTTTTGCGGTGGTGTTGAATTTTGCAATTCCTTTAGTTTGTTTGTTTATAATCTTTTTATTTGTTCAAAAGGTTGATTTTCATGAGTTTGCCCAAAATTCGTATTGTGCAGCGGTTTATCACAAATTGAAAACAAAACCGGTAAGTTTAGTTTCTTTGAAAAGTGATTCACAGATAGCAAAGGAATTTTCCGAGAAATTCCCAAATGCAAAAAGTGATAATAATTCCGTGATTTTTTCTGTGCATGGGGTTGATAAGTCGTTGGATTTGTATTCGGTTAATTTTTATAGAACTTCTAAATATTGTAGTCGTTTTGAGCAAAATTGTACAATACAAAGCGGATTGTTGTTACCCTCAGAACTTTTTGACCAAAGTGGAGAATGTGAGTTCTATTTTGATGACGGGTTTAATATTACCCCGACAGAACAAACCGCCCCAAGAGTGAAAAAAGGTTATAATATTTTTAATTATTTTATGTTCACGTTATTTTTGTCAGTTTCACGGGTGCAAAGATACATGTTTCAGTTCGGATGCACTTTGTCTCTTGTAACAGATACTTTGCCGTTAATAACAAACTTTAAAAGAACGAATCTTACCAGCTTTTAACACTTGTTTTATTACATAGACACCTTTTTGAGGTTTATTCACTTTTTCACCAGCTATATTATAATAATAGGTGGCGACAACCTCAGCATCGTTCACTTTTTGCTCAATTCCCGTTTCTGTTTGTTTCAGATACCACTCTTTATACCAGTTCATACAGGCATAGCCGCAGCACTCTTCAAAGAGATTGTGCTTCTTGGCATTCTGGAAACCCGGAATCACCTTGCCGGTCTTCAGATACTCATCGATGTCATAGTACTCCTGCGGATGGGTAAGGGTCATGCCGATATTGCCGAAATGGTCGTGAACAGCCTTCCATGCCAATCCCCATTTCGAGGTGGATGCCGTTGCCCAGCTGCCCAGGTTAGGCTGAGTCCACTGGCCCCATTCGTTGTAGTGACCTTCGTTCGCCTTGTCAGGATCT
>SFZC01000180.1 GCA_004558955.1 bacterium
GTATCGCAATATGGATTTGACACAGCCCTTGCTTTATATCCTTTCATTATAAAAGGTATGTACGTGCTTGATGCTGTACCAGATGGCACAGATATTGTTATAACTGTTTTTTCCTATTATCTGCCCCTGTAAACTTATAAAATACGAATTTTTTCTACTCCTGTGAAACATATACGCAGTGCGGGTAAAAAAATGGGTTTCAATTAACTTGTAACAAAAACGAAAGGGGAAAAAATTATGAACGATGAAAACAAAAAGGACTGCGATGATATTCAGCGCAAACGATTTATGTTAACTATCAACAATCCGGAAAAATACGAAATGTCGCACGAAAAAATTATCGAGGCGATTCATACGGCATTTGCAAAGCAGGGAATTATTTACTTTTGCTTATGTGACGAAATCGGTGAAAGCGGCACTTACCACACGCATATTTTTATTATGGTAACGAAAAAAAAGCGCTGGTCTGCTGTACAAAACGCGTTTCCACACGCACACATCGAAACCGAGGTACGAGGTACGCCGCAGGAAGTCGTTGCTTACATCAAAAAAGAGGGCAAAAAAAACGCTGAAAAAAAGGAAACTAACTTACCGGATACTTTTTACGAAGAGGGGGAAATACCAAAGTTTTCCCTTTCAAACAAACGCGCGGAAATGATCGATCAAATTCACCGAATGATTGAATATGGCATGACTCCAGACGAAATCATGGCGCAACACACAATTTTTGTCGATTACGAAACAGTAATTCGCAAAGCCTTTATCAAAAAAAGATTCCGTCAAACACCTGTTGCACGCGATGTTCGAGTGGTTTATCACGTTGGAGAAGCTGGAAGCGGCAAAACATATGTTTACACCCAATTATCGAAGGCATTTCCGAATGAAGTATATCTAGCAAGCGATATGATCGGAAACTGTAGATCCCTGTTCGACAACTATTGCTGCGAGAAAATTGTATTTGTGGATGAAGTAAAGCCATCCTCAATGCCGTATTCATTCCTGCTTCAAATTTTGGACAAATACCGCTGCGAAATCCACGCCCGCTACTCGAACGTTTTTGCCGTTTATGATGAAATCCATTTGTCCAGCGTTTTCCCACCGGAATTGCTTTACAAAAATTTAAATGACGTGCAAGATGCTACCATCGATTCGCTCAATCAGCTTTTACGTCGAATTACAACGATCGTCTACCATTATAAAAAGAATGATAACTACTGTACTTTCGAACTTCCCGGCGATCAGTACCGCAATTATGATGATTTGAAACAAAAGGCGCTCGGAGATCGTGACGGTTTTCTGCCAGCAGACGAAAGTTCTCCATTTTAGCCATTCCTTTGTTCGTATTTCGCCTAGCGTCTAGGCTGTCACAAAGCACTTAGGGGGTGTTCTTAAAGCCCCTTATGTGCGACTGACTGATACGGTTGTATCTAACGACTTTATAACAAACAACAATTTTCACGAAAGGACTTTATTATGATAAGAAATCAAAAAAATGAACGAGTAATTGCCACATGGCATTACTGCTCCATTAACGGTTATGACGGATTCGATTGGGTTGATATTGATTCCCATGTTGCAGTATGTGCAGATCAAAACCAAAAACTGCATATTTATCTCATTTGTGATCTTCCAACGGATAACCGCAGAATAATCACAACAACGTTTGACATTGGTTTTAATTCTATGTTCATTCTCGACTTAAATAGCAGTATTGAAAAAATCATCATGGAATTTTGTCTTGCGATGGAACTTGCCCTGAGTGATGTCAGCAAATATTTTACCGATTTAGATAATTTTGAACGTCAAAAAATACAAACTGATCTTTTACATCATATGCGCAATGTTATTTCAAACCAGAGTAATTACATGATGGATGATTTCGCCGAGGATGAAACCATTCCATTTCAAGTATGGATTGAGGAAAAAAGATAAAGAAAGGAGCGTAAGGAAATGCAAAAGAAGACCAACATTATTTATTCTTTTCCACAAAATACTTTACAACACATTTATTATGAATTTATTGCAAAATTCTTCAAGCACGAGTATACTTCCATTAACAGAAGCACGGAAAATATACGAAATGGCATTATTAGAAAAAGAAACTATTCTAAATTCCTATACTTTTCCGTCCACGCCGTCAAGCGATGGATTCTATCACATTTATGTGAAAGACAACACTAAGAAAGGAGGACGAAAACAATTTAAAGCCAAAAGTATTGAAGCGTTAAAAAATAAAGTATATTCCTATATTAAAGGCATTCCTGAAAATCAGGCACAAATAACTTTCAAAGTTGTTTTTGATATGACTCAGGAAAATGTACTTGCAAATATTGTATCTGATGAAAAATTATACTCTGCCAAAAATACAGTTAAACGAAATCAGTCAGAATACCGACGCTATTTTGGCTCAACATCTTTTGAAAATAAACCTATTGATGAAATTTCAAATAAAGATATAGTAGAAATTGTTCGTAAAAATATCATTGAGAAAAAACTGCATAAAAAAGCCATTGATTCTATGCGGGCGATCTTAAGATCTGTTTTCCGTTTTGCTTACAATAATTATTGGATAATAGATAATGTATGTTTACGTGTTGATTTTAAACAATTTTATAATATGGCAACGCCAAGTGTTCCTATTAAGAAAAGAGCCTATTCTTCCTCGGATGTTGAAAAATTTCTTTCATGGATACATAATTTTCAAAAAAGAAATCCTTCATCTATTCCCTGTTATGCATTAGAACTACAAATTCTATCAGGAATGCGCCGAGGAGAACTGCCACCTTTACGCTGGAACGATATTAGCGATCGATTTATTGAAATTCATCAAGAACAAATTACTATTGCGGCAGAAAATGGAACTCCTGCCAGCTATAAAATTGTAAATCATACCAAAACACACGAAGATCGACTTTTTCCAATTACAAATGATATTTCAGATTTACTTACCCGATTAAAATATGTGCATGATCGTTTTTACCCAGACAGCGAATTTTTATTTCCTGCCAACACCGAAAATGGATGTATTTCAAATAATGCTGTTTATCATTTTTATAGAAAGGTTAAAAACCAGCTTGGTTTCAAACAGGACATTGGTGTGATAATTGGGACACATTCATTTCGAAGAAATGCGATTTCAAATACAATTAACGCAAGTAACGGAAATATCGTCATGACGGCAAATTTGTATGGAAATAGTCCAGAAGTAATCCGAAAGCATTATTTTCTTGGAATTGATCTTGATAAAGCAACACAAATTTTGAATCAAATATGATGATCTGGTTACCTCAAAATTAGGGTAACCAAAAGGGTAACCACAGGGTAACCAAAATCAACGAACTCTGAATCATAAAAATAGCGGAACCCCAAAGGATTCCACCGTTTTATGAAGCGAGCTGATGACGGGAATTGAACCCGTGACCCCTTCCTTACC
>SFZC01000048.1 GCA_004558955.1 bacterium
TTACACTGTCCCCGAGTTTGTTAGACAAATATTCCAACCCGATTTTTACACCCAAAGGTTTCAAGTCTGCAACTTTTGAAATAAACAACTTTCCGCCGTCAATATCCTGTGCTTTTGAAATAAATGAAGCAAATTTATGACGAGTATTTTCTTCTTGCAATTTTTCGAGTTGTTTAGAAAATTCTTTATTTTCTTCTTGCAATTTTTCAACTCTTTCAAAAACTTCATCATAATGAGATTTGAATTTTGCAGACAATTTGTCGATTTCAGCGGATTTTGCGTTCAAATACTTAATTGCAGCGTCCGCAACAACAGCCTCGATACGTCTTGTACCTGCCGCAATCGCACTTTCCGACACGATTTTAACCAATCGTAAATCTTTTAATTGTCTTGCATGAGTACCTGCACAAAATTCTTTTGAAATACAGCCTTTTTCGTCTTCGATTGAAACGACACGAACTTCATCACCGTATTTTTCGCCAAATAATGCGGTTGCACCTGTCATTTCAGCTTCTTTAATGCCCATAACCTTTGTATTAACGGCATAATTTCCGCCAATCCATTTATTCATAAGGTCTTCTGCCTTTTTAATTTCTTCAGGAGTCATTGCTCTTGAGAAAGTGAAGTCAAAACGCATTCTGTTTTCTTCAACGTAAGAACCGGCCTGTTTAACTTCATCTCCGACCACCTTAATCAAAGCTGCCTGCAACAAGTGAGCAGAAGTGTGGTGAACTCTGATTTGTTCACGTTTCGGAAGGTCAATCTTGGCACTCACAATATCACCGATTTCAACTTCGCCGTTTAGAATTTTGCAACGGTGAACATACAAATCGTTCACCTTGAAAGTTGTCAAAACTTCAGCCTTCAATTTCGGGCTTTCGATAATACCGCTATCACCGATTTGTCCGCCGCATTCAGCATAGAACGGAGTTTTGTCAAGAACGACATCTACAAAACCTTCGCCTTCAACTTGTGCCAAAATCTTAGCTCCTTCAACTTCGTTTTCCGTGTATCCTACAAAAGTTGTTGAACCTACTTCTTTTTCGATTTTTGCGTATTTCATATCGCCTGTAACACTGATTTTCGCAGTTGCGGCTTTTGCTCTTTCTTTTTGTTCAAGCATTGCATTTTTAAATCCTGCTTCATCAACTTTCAATCCGTTTTCTTGAGCAATTTCGTTAGTCAATTCAAACGGAAAGCCAAAAGTATCGTACAATTTAAAAGCACTTTCCCCATCAATATCTTTTTTAGCGGAGATAAATTCGTCAAGCATTTTGTAACCTCTATCCAAAGTTTTTGCAAAACGTTCTTCTTCTTTTTTTATTGTATCAATAATTTTTTGTTTATTTTTAACCAAATCAGGATAAGCTTCGCCGTACAAATCAACGATTACATCAACTAATTTGTACAAAAACGGCAATTCCATACCCAAAATTTTGCCGTGACGCAACGCTCTACGCAAAATCATACGCAATACATAACTTCTGCCTTCATTTCCCGGAATTACTCCGTCAGAAATCAAAAAAGAAACACATCTTGCGTGGTCTGTGATAATTCTTAAAGAAATATCCGTTTTTTCTGATTTTTTGTAAGGAACACCACACATTTCGGAAACTTTGTCCATAATAGGTTTTAACAAATCTGTTTCAAAGGTTGATGCAACGCCTTGGCAAACCATTGCGATACGTTCCAAACCCATACCGGTATCAACGTTTTTCTTACCCAAAGGTGATTGATTACCTTCTTCATCTTGATAAAGCTCTGTAAATACCAAGTTCCAAATTTCAACCCATCTGTCGCATTCGCAAGTATCAATACCGCAATTAGGGTCATCACATTTGTACTGTTCGCCTAAATCGTAATGGATTTCAGAACAAGGTCCGCAAGAACCTGAAGCTCCCGGAGGACCCCAGAAATTATCCTTTTTACCTTTTCTTTTAATTCTTTCAACAGGAACTCCGACACTTCTCCAAATGTCAAAAGCTTCATCGTCTGTTTCAAAAATTGTAATCCACAATCTGTCTTTATCAAGTTTCAAAACTTCTGTTACGAATTCCCAAGCCCAAGGGATAATTTCTTTTTTATAGTAATCACCAAACGAGAAATTACCTAACATTTCAAAAAAAGTATGGTGGCGTGGAGTTCTTCCAACGTTTTCAATATCAGAATCCTTACCGCCCGCTCTTGCACATTTTTGGCAAGAAGTTGCTCTTGCAGGTTCGTAAGGACAAGGTTGAATACCTAAAAATATAGGCAAAAATTGCAACATTCCCGCTGTTGTCAATAATACTGTAGGATTGTCAGGCACTAAACTTGAACTTTCAACAACCGTATGTTGACGTTTATTCTTAAAATAATCTAAGTATAATTTTCTTATTTCATTTCCTTTTAACATAAACTAATTCCTCTAATCATATCTATCTCACTCAAAATTATACAATAAACATGGTTTCTGAAACATTTTGCCCGCCTTAAATTTTTCTTAACAATATTACAAAAGGGCTTGCTTGAGAGTAACTCTCATCTGTTAAAATGTAAAAAACGAGGATATAATATGTTAGTAAAAAAGATTTGTATATCAGTTTTAGTTTTAATGGCATTTGCATCAAATTCTGTGTTTGCAAGTGTAGGTAATAAAAAGGAGAGTAAACCTATGAAAAAAATAGTTCAAACAGCAGGTCGTACGCAGTTAGGAAATTTTGCACCAGAATTTGCTCATTTTAATGATGATGTTTTGTTCGGCGAAAACTGGAATAATACCGATATTGACGTAAAAACACGTTCGATAATTACTGTTGTGTCTTTGATGTCACAAGGTTTGACGGACAATTCGTTAAAATATCACCTTCAAAATGCAAAAGATCACGGAGTTTCAAAAGAAGAAATCGCCGCGATAATTACTCACTGTGCTTTTTACGCAGGTTGGCCGAAAGCTTGGGAAACTTTTAATCTTGCAAAACAGGTTTGGAACGAGGACAGTACTTCTCAAAATCTTACCGACAAAGATAAATACGCTCAAACAATTAGGTTTCCGATTGGTGATGAAAACACCGCTTATGCAAAATATTTTATCGGAAAAAGTTATCTTGCACCGATTTCAACAAGTCAAGTTAAAATGTTCAATGTAACTTTTGAACCAAAATGCAGAAATAACTGGCATGTTCACCACGCAAAAACAGGTGGCGGTCAAATTTTAATCGTTGTTGGCGGTAGAGGATATTATCAAGAATGGGGTAAAGCACCTCAAGAATTAAATGTTGGTGATATTGTAAATATCCCTGCAAACGTTAAACATTGGCACGGTGCCGCACCTGCCAGTTGGTTCTCTCATATTGCGGTCGAAGTTGACGGTACGGAAACATCTAACGAATGGTTAGAACCCGTAACCGATGAAGAATACGACAAATTACATAAATAATTAAAAATGCTTTTATATTTGTGCTATAATCAATATAGGAGAATATTGAATTATGACATTACGCAATGAAAGAGTAAGAAAAGAATTGATGCGAGATATCTCTGAAATTTTGAGAAAAGAAATCAGAGGTCTTGAAGGCGTTGTTTCGATTATTGACGTTGAAGTTGCACACGACAACTCATTTGCTAAGGTTATCTATAGCGTTTTAGGTTCTGAAGAACAAGTGGCAAAATCAAAAGAAGTTATTGAAAAAAGCACACCAAATATCAGATACCACGTTGGTAAAATGCTTAGATTAAGGCTAACTCCGGAACTTCGATTTGTTTATTCAAACGGACTTGAAGAAGGTGCGAGAGTAACCGAACTTATCAACAAAATTTCTCGTGGGGAGATTAAGTAATTGTTCGGCTTTCTCAATGTAAACAAGCCCAAAGGAATGACCTCACACGATGTTGTGGCAAAAATCAGACGAGTTACAAAAATCAAACAGGTCGGACATACGGGAACACTTGACCCTTTCGCCGAAGGAGTTTTGCCGATATGTATCGGCAAGTCAACCCGATTGATTGAATACCTGAACGATGACAAAGAATACCTTGCCACCGTTCAATTCGGAAAAAACACCGATTCGTATGACCTTGACGGAGAAATTACGCAAACTTTTGAAAAAAGAATTACAAGGGAAGATTTGGAAAAAGTCTTGCCTTGTTTTCGTGGTGAAATTTTGCAAAAACCGCCTATCTATTCAGCAATAAAAGTCAACGGGAAAAAGCTTTACGATTACGCAAGACATGGTGAAACAATCGAAATCAAGGAACGACAAGTAACAATTACAAAACTTGAACTTGTCGAATTTGATGAAACTCAACAAGCCGCAAAGCTTGTCGTTGCGTGTTCTAAAGGCACATATATCCGCTCGATTGCCTTTGATCTCGGACAAAAACTTGGGTGTGGAGCGTATTTGTCGGCGTTGAAAAGAACAAAAGCCGGAAATTTCACAATAGACAACGCTATTTCACTTGAAGAATTAACTACATCTGAGATTGTCAGCCAAAAACTTATCAATCCGATTGAAGTTTTGCAGCAACCAAAACAGATTTTAACAGACAAAGAAAAAGAACGAGTTTCGCACGGAATGAGCATTTTTAACACTGAAAATTTACCAAATTCCGATATTGTAATTTTGATTTATAGTGGTAAAATACATGCAGTAGGTGAAGTAGAACAAGAAAAAATTAAAGTAAAGAAGGTTTTAGGGTAGTTATGAAAAAGTTATTAATGGTATTGTTTGGTTTAATAATTTCAACAAATATGTCAGCATTTGCATCATGTGATTACCAATGTGTTGCACCTTACGATATGAATTCAAAATTCAGAAAAGTTATAGGAGCGGCAACAGGGGTTAATGCAATTACAGAAAAAGCACTTGAAAAAGTCCTAAAAAAAGAGATTTTGAAAATCGGCAGTGCTGATAATTTAAAAGTTGATATTGAATCTTACAGTTCAAAAGACCTTAAAAACGGGATTTTCAAATCCGCAAAAATTGATGCTGAAAATGCCGTATTGAACAACATATATTTATCAGAACTACATTTAAAAACTCTTTGCGACTTTAATTATGTAAAACAATCAGGTAGCGATATCGTTTTTGTTGAAGATTTGCCATTATCTTTCAATCTTGAAATCAACGCAAACGACCTTAACCGTACAATGGAAAACGAAAATTACAAAAGAATAATCAACGATTTGAACAAAATCGGTGCATCTTACGGTTATGGAGTGAAAATCGCCTCAACAAGAGCTGCGATTAAAAACAGTAAATTTTACTACATCTTGAATATCGAATTACCGCTTGTCAGAAAACCGCAAAAAATCGTTTTTGAAGCAAATATCAACATTAAAGACGGAAAAATTAACTATAAAAATACACGACTTGTTTCAGGTCTGTTCAACTTAGACTTGAAGAAAATAGATTTTATCCTTGATTATTTGAATCCGCTTGATTTTTCGGTTAATATAATCAAAGATAAAGATGCAAACGTAAAAGTTAAATCGGTTGAAATTAAAAATAATAAAATCGTAGCAAACGGAGTTATCGTTATTCCTAAAGATTAAAGGGTTAAGAAAATGGATAAAAATCAAAAATTACTTCTACTTTTTATAGGTTTTTGTATGTTGGTTGTAATAGGCGTACTTGCATATAACGTGTTTATGCCGAAGCCTGAAATTAAGCCGGACGATGTTCAAGTGTCGGAACGCTCGGTAGCAGAAGAAGTTATGGGCAATGAAAACACAGAAAAAAAAGAAGATCAATATGTGAATATCTACTTTATCGGAAAAAATGAAAACAATGAAGAAGTTTATAAAGCCGTAAAACGTGTTTATAATAAAGAAATTGACGGTTCACAAATCAGGTTTGCTGTAAACGAACTTATAAAAGGACCAAAACAGGAAGAACGTGCAAAAGGTGTTTACACAGAAATTCCGTCAGATTCTGAAGTTATAAATATTTCGGAACTTTCAGACAAAGTCATTGTAAACCTAAATTCCGCTTATGTAACAGGTGGCGGAACAGATAGCCTTTACAAAAGACTTTACCAGTTAATCAAAACAGTTAAACTTAATTCAAAATTGCCTGTTTATTTGTTTATAGACGGACAACGTGCTGATGTTGTCGGCGGTGAAGGCATTATGCTATCTCAACCGTTGAGCAATTCTTCATTGGAAAACTAAAAAGTATGGAACAAAAGAAAGACTTAGATTACTACTTGAATTTGAATTGGACACTAATAGAAGGTCAAGACCTTGATTTTGAAGGAAGACCTTACTATTATATTGAAATCAAGGAAATACCGAGTTTTACTTTTTGTGCAAACACTTTAGCACGAGCAAGAGAGAATTATAAACGCCAACTTAAATTATCACTACAGGTAATGCTCGAATGCGGAGAACACATAGTCGAACCGGGCGAAGAACCACAAGAAGACTTCAACTGGGAAGATGATGAGTATTAATTTTAGTAAAAAATCACACTGAACTAGTTTCCACAGCTGTCCCGAATAATTTTTGCTAGTAAAATCACTCGTCATTCTGAAAACTTAGAAAATATATATGAACGTTAGTGAATATAATATTTTCAAGTTATTCAGAATCTGCTAAAGAGTTTTCCCCGCAGGTTCGTTGGTTCGATTTGTAAGAATCTTATATGTAAAGTGGCACCACCACCATACCATACCATACCATACCATACCATACCATAAAGCAATTATATCAAGGATTTCAGCCATTTTAAATTTAACTTAATATTTTGTAATATTATTAAAGGATTGAAATAATTTAGATGTAAAAGATGCTGTACAAAAACAAACCCAAAAGTCACCCTAAACTAAATGCCGACCTACTTTTCAAGTGGCGGTTTCTCAAGTATATCAAGCATTTTCACACGTTGGGCAGGTATGCTCAACCGACAATTTAGGCTCAATGAAACACTTGATATTCAAAGATTTCGTCATATTGTTCCCTATAAACCTTTTATCTTAAATTTTGTAAAAAAAACTCAAAACCGAATTATTATTAAGATATTTCATTTTGTTGCAAGTTATAATAAATATATCAAAAGAAATGAGGAGATTTTTATGCTGACAAACAGGGAAAAAGAGGTTTTAAAACTACTGGCAAAAGGATACACGAACCCTGAAATTGCACAAATGCTTTATATCAGCCCCCACACAGTCAAAGCACACGTTGCGGCAATTTTGAAAAAACTCAACGTCAAAAACAGACTTCTTGCCGTTGTTGCAGCAGAAGAATACCTTAACAAAGAAGAGTAACCGTGATATTACAAAGATTTTCTTTCAACTTCTTCTTTTGTCGAAACTTCAATAATATCACCAATTTGAATATCATTGAATTTAGAGAAGGAAATACCACATTCAAAGCCTTGAGCCACTTCTTTAACGTCATCTTTGAAACGTTTTAACTGGTCAATTGCACCTCTAAAGATTTCTTCACCGTTTCTATACAAGACTGCATCTTTTGAACGAACAATCTTACCTTCAGTAACATAACAACCTGCGATTTTTGAAGTTTTACCAATAGTAAAGACTTGACGAACCTCAGCCTTACCGAGTTCAACCTCTTTAATTTCAGGTTCAAGTAAAGACAACAATGTCTTTTCAATATCTTCAAGCAACTGATAAATTATATCATATTTCTTAATCGTTACGCCTTCTCTTTCGGCAGATGCCAACGCATTACTGTCTTCTTTTACCGTAAATCCTAAAATTAAAGCATTTGATGCTGAAGCTAACATTACATCGGCTTCTGAAATATCACCTACACCAACGTGAATAATCTTTGTAGTAATTTCTTTAGACTCAACACCTGCAATCGCTTGCGCTACTGCCTCTGCTGAACCGTGAGTATTCGCCTTGATAATCAAATTCAACTGCGGAATATTATCTTCACCCGCAACTGCTTCACGTCTGATGTGAGCAGGCAACATTGCCTCTAAGCGTTTGTCACGTTCTTTTTCTTTACGAGCCGCTACAATAGCCTTCATTTCTTTTTCATTTTTAACAACTTCAAAGTAATCTCCAGCCTGCGGAACTTCTGACAAACCTAAAATCTCAACAGGAGTTGAAGGACCTGCCGCTTGGATTCTTTCGCCACTGTCAGACAACAATGCACGAACTCTACCGCAAGCATTACCAACAACAATACAATTACCTGCACGAAGTGTTCCGTTTTGAACAAGCAATGTCGCTACAGGACCTTTACCTTTATCCAAGTTTGCTTCAATTACGACACCTGACGCTTCAGCCTTCGGATTAGCCTTCAAATCCTGAACATCTGCTACAAGCAAGATATATTCAAGCAATTCATCAATACCGGTTCCTTGAAGAGCCGAAACCCTAACCGTAATTGTATCACCACCCCATTCTTCAGGAACAAGACCGTGTTCGGTTAGTTGTTGAAGAACTTTATCAGGATTTGCACCCGGTTTATCAATCTTGTTAACCGCAACAATAATAGGGATTTCAGCGGCTTTTGCGTGGTTGATAGCTTCTATTGTTTGAGGCATGATACCATCATCTGCGGCAACAACCAAAATTGCGATATCAGTAGCTTTCGCACCTCTTGCACGCATTTCGGTAAACGCTTCGTGCCCAGGAGTATCCAAGAACACGATTTTTCTATCTTTATTATTGTCCAAATATACAGTATAAGCACCGATTGACTGAGTAATACCGCCAACTTCGGTTGCTACAATTTTGTGTTTTGAAGCTCGAATACTGTCAAGCAAGGTTGTTTTACCGTGGTCAACGTGCCCCATAATACTAATAACAGGGGCTCTACGTTTCAATAATTTTTTATCAACTTCCGACAAGACTTTGGCTTTTTCTTCTTTTTCCATTTCCTGTTCAATGTAAGCATCCAAGTCTTCTTCCAAGACCTCTAAACCATACTCGGCACAAACTTTTTTGATAACATCAATATCAATAAGTTGGTTAACTGTTGCCATAATTCCGTTCAACATAAGGAATTTAACGATTTCGGCAGGAGTTTTTGCAATTTTTTCGGACAATTCGGAAATTGTCATAGCCTGAGTTACAACTAATTGTGTAACCTCTTCAACATCCGCAACTTTTGCAACTTTCTTTTTGTGGTGTTGTGCTGCGGCTTTTTCTAAGGAAATTCTTTCCTGTTCTTCTTTTTTATTAAATTCTTTGTCTTTTTTCTTGCTATCAGAACGTCTTTTTGAATTAGATGCCACAGGGGTTTTGTTATCATAAATTTCTTGCGGAATTATACGACGTTGTAACGGTTTTTTAGTACCAAAATCTTTATTTTCACCAGCAGGTCTGTCTGATTTTGAAAATCTTTTTTCGCCGTTTGGTTTTTCACCACGTTGAAACTGCTTTCTTTCTCCGTCTTGATTTTTATTAAAAGGTTTTCTTGCAGGTCTTTCAGGTTTTTCACCATTTTCAGATGCTACAGGCTTTTTAGGAGCACGTCTTACAATTTCCAAACGAGAAACAGTTTGTTTCGGAGTTTGTTTTGGACGTTCAATACGTTCAACCTGTTTTGATTTCTCAATCGCAGCAACCTTTTCAACCGCTTTTGCAACCGTTGTTGGCTTGGTTTCTACAGGTTCTTCAACTTGTTTTGCCTTTTTAACGACAAAAGCTTTAGGTTTTTGTGTCTTTTTAACACCGCCATTAGCGATAAATTCTTTCAATCTGCGGATTTGATCAAGAGTGACAGTACTTGAATGAGTTTTGTTTGTAACACCGAGTTGTGCAAATTTTTCCACAACCTCTTTGCTTGGTAATCCAAGTTCTTTTGCTAATTCACTTATTCTAACTGTTTCGTAACTCATCTAGTAATTGTCCTTTCAATTCGTTTGGTACAGAGGATTTCAGGTGTTTTGCCAATTTATTTTTCTTAAATGCCTTCTCTATACACGATTCATTATAACAAAGATATGCTGATCTGCCAAATGTGGTATTATCAGGGTTTATTGCAAGGTTTTCACAATGTTTGTCGGCTGTAATTTTTATTAAGTCGTTCCTGTCTTTAATTTGCCAACAACCTACGCACCTTCTTTCTACCACTTTAACCTCGCTTAGCCTACCTCTGCCAATTTTTCCAACTTCAATTTTTGGTCGTATTCAACCAACAAATCAATAAGCTCGTCAAGTTCGCCGTCAATAACAGTCCACACATTCAAGTTATGGTTCAATCTGTGGTCAGTTAAACGACCTTGCGGGAAGTTATAAGTTCTGATACGTTCGGAACGATCCCCCGACCCGACTTGAGAACGTCTTAAATCGGTAATCTCTTTGGTTTGTTTTTGAACTTCCATATCATAAAGTTTTGCTTTAAGAATTTCCAACGCCCGTTCTTTGTTTTGCAACTGAGAACGCTCTTCTGTACAGAAAATCATAATTCCTGTAGGTTTGTGGAAAACTCTGGCTGCGGTTTCAACCTTGTTTACGTTTTGACCGCCCGCACCGCCGGATCTTGCAGTGGTAATTTCAACATCGTTCATATTCAAGTTAACTTCAACATCATCAACCTGTGGCATAACCGCTACCGTAGCAGTAGAGGTATGAACTCTGCCTTGAGATTCCGTTGCGGGAACTCTTTGAACTCTATGAACACCTGATTCATATTTCAATCTTGAATAAATTGAATCACCCTTCATTGAAATAATAACTTCGGAAACACCGCCGGCTTCGCAATCGGTTTTGCTCAAAATTTGAGTCTGCCAACCCATTTTGTCAGCATATCTCAAATACATACGCATCAAATCGCCTGCAAAAATATTGGCTTCATCGCCACCCGCACCGCCACGGATTTCAAGCATAATGTCTTTGTCATCCATTGGGTCACGAGGAAGAAGAAGAACCTTCATTCTTTCTTCGTATTCAGGAATTTTTGCTTCATTTTCTTCCATTTCCGCCTTCAAAAAAGCACGCATTTCTTCATCTTTTTCTTCGTGAAGCATTTGTTTTGCATCTTCGATTGCTTCGTTTGTTTCTTTCCATTTATAATACAACTCAACCGTTTCTTCCATAGATTTTCTTTGTTTTGACAAATCTCTGAAACGGTTGTAATCCTGAATTACGTCAGGATTTGATAAAGTTTCACCTAATTCTTTATATTTCTTCTCAATTTGAAGAATTTTATCTAACATATCTTTCATAACAGGATTATAACAAGAACATTTTTTTTTTACAAATTACGCTCCAATTTTATGCTATAACCACAAATCTTACAAATTTTTTGGAACTCTTCAAGCTTCAACGAATTACGTCTTATTTTGCAAGAAAAAGTGTTTTGAGAAATATTCTCCCCATTATTTTTCTTCAGATGTTCCAACAATAACTTTTGGGTAATATGCCTTTTCGCCATAACAAGACGCATAATTTCATCGTTATTCCATTCCGTAATATCCACACATCTACCTTCTGAAATTCTTTTTACGAAGCTCCATGATTTCTTCGTGGATTTCGTTTGATTTATATGTCAATTTGTTATAAACCTGCGAATTAATTTCACCCCCGATAAGCAATAAAATTGAAGTATAGTAAAGCCAAATCATCAAAATAAAGAACGCACCAATCGTTCCGAATACAAGGTTATATGTACTCAAATTGTTTACATAAATAGAAAATCCCCACGAGCCTACCAACCACAAAGTCGTGAAAAATATAGTCCCGGGAATTGCACTTCTGCGTTTGAAGGACTCTTTACCCTTCAAATCAGGCAAAATGTAATACATCAAAAAGGCCATTAAATACAATGCCAAGAATGCAACAGGCCAACGAAGGGTCAATATCAATGTCGCAACAGATTTTGTCATTCCAAAATGTGTCACCAAAAACGTAATAATAACTTTACCGAAAATGATAATGTTAATAGTCAAAAACATCACCAAAATATTTACAAAAACCATTAAAAATGAAAGCACCCTTGTATATATGAAATTTCTCGTTTCAATCACTTTATACGCTCGGTTTAAACCCTTCAAAATCACTGCAACTCCGTTTGTAGAAAGAACAAGAGTTGTCACTATACCGATAATCGCCATTAATTTTCCGTGATTGAAAATCATTGTTTCTTCCAACACTGATTGAAGCAAATTCATTGCCTGATTAGGCATAATTCCCGACAACACATGCAAAATAGAAACCAAATAAGAACGGCTACCAAGCCACCCGAAAACAGCCATTAAAAACAACATAAACGGGAAAATTCCCACAACGAGCATAAAGCCCATTTCCGCAGCCATACCGTAAAAGTCGTTTTCAATAATCGACTTTATTAATCTAACCAGCCCTCTTATCGTTTTGTTTTTCAGTAATTTCTTTAACATAAACCTTTATTTTTGATTTCTTTTAATATCAATTTTACAGCCTGTGTCGGGGTTCCTTTAATAACCGCACCCGCAGCCAATTTATGCCCGCCTCCGCCAAACTCGGAACAGATTTGAGCAATATTTTCGCTCTTGCTTCGCATTGAAACCTTTGAAGTCGTTGAATTTAATTCCTTGACCACAAACGCAATCTCCGTAGTAACAATAGCCCTCAACTTTTCGGTTAAACCGTCCGTGAAATCTTCACCTTTATTATTAAATTTCTCCAAATCTTTTTTATAAACTATAGTATAAGCGATTTTGTCATTATTTACAAATTGTGCCTTATTTACGCAATAACTTTGGAATAAAACCATATCCTTAGACGAGGTTTCGTAACATTTTTGATACAACTCGGAAGGATTTACGCCTAATGAAATCATTTCACCCGCATAACGCATAGTTTTTTGAGTGGTGTTGGAATACCTGAAACATCCTGTATCCGTCATCAAACCTGTATATAAACAAATTGCACAGTCGTTTGAGATTTTCCAGTTTAAATCTTCGGCAACTCCGCATAAAACTTCAGCCGCAGCCGCCGCATAAGGTTCAACAATATTAATTTCCGCATACCCAACATTTGTTTCGTGGTGATCAATATTAACGGTATGTTTCGCCTTTGAAAACAACACTTGAACCTCACCGCATCTGTCAAGAGCCGCAACGTCCAAATTTATCACCAAATCATATTCTCTTGATAAATCAAATTCAGAAACTGATTTAATGTGATTTCTTGCGGGCAAAAAATCATACGTTGTCGGAATATCAGACACAGCAACCATTTCACAGTGCTTTTTGTAATTATCTTTTATCAAATTGTACATTCCGCACATCGTTCCCAACGTGTCACCGTCAGGGTTTATGTGAGAAACCAGTAATATATTTTTTGAATTCTTTATGCTATTATTTAATTGTTGAGTCACCATTCTATAATATTAACATAAAAAAGAGTTACCTGCATTTATGAAAAAAATACGTTATTTAAAAATTAAAAATATTGACGACATTATCGCAGAAATGTCAAAAAATGCCGTCATCAGAAAAGCACTGACTCGAACAAACCTGTGCAAATTTTGGCGAAAAGTTGCAGGTAAAAAATTTGCACAAAACTCAAAACCTTACTCAATGATAAAAGGCTCAATTATGGTAATAGCCTGCAAAACCCCAATCGTAGCACAAGAACTGCTACTAAGAAAAACCCAACTTTTGGTAAAATTTAAACCTTACGTTGAATCCCTGAACATGAAACTAACAGACCTCAGATTTGATGCAAAAAAATGGGTCGATACACCTGAAAGTTAAGAGTCTAAAGAAATGGCACGACCTTTCGGTCGTGCCACTATCATATTTAGGTGAATTTATTTTCAAAAGTTTTATTACTCTGCGGAAAGTTTTGTAATATTGTTAAGATTATAAAAAAGGACTGTCAACTTACCAGAAAAAACACGTCATTCTGAAAGGCTTAAAAAATCCTTTGAGCA
>SFZC01000181.1 GCA_004558955.1 bacterium
TGTCATTCATGAACATGGCGTCGTTGCCCAGGTCCTTGATGGTGATTTTCTTCCCTGTCGCCAGGTCGGTGATGGCCTGGCCGTCAAATTCCATATTGCGATACCGTTTGTTGCTGGAACGTGTAAATGTCCGTATTCATGTTGTTACACATTTTTTTGAGCAGACAGCGGGCGGGTATCTGTGTCGCGGATAAACGGTAATAAAAAACGTACCAGTTATTTTTGAAAGAATATCCGGCAGGGCGTATATTTTGAACTGCACGGAAGGATTGCAAGAACGGATAGTTACTGTATTGGAGAGAGATAAAAAGGGATTCCTGCATCCAAAATGAAATTTGTTGCAGGCTCCGAAGAGCCTGCTGTTGTTGCTGTGCAACATAGTCGTGATGTTTTTTATCGAACAGTTCGACCAAAAACCGTTTAATCATTTGTTTAAAACTCATAGTTATCACCTCGAATTATGCTAAAATTTTATGAAAAAGTTCCTGTTTTGCAAGTCCATAGGCGATGGGATTGTCAACAAAAATAACATCAAGTTCGAGGACATCGTTATGCACAAAAATTTTGTTGACAACTAGTGCCTGAATTTTTGTGGCATCTTTAGTTGGAGCGTATGCTGGAAGATATTTTTTTTCATCGAGTGTAATCGCCAGACTTTCATTTAAGAAATCAAAGTGTGGGAAAGGATTTTTTGGCGAAACAAACGTTTGATAAATAACGTGAATGTGTGTAATACCGTCGCTATGGCTGATCGTTGTGAAATCTTGAATATCAAACATATTTTTTCCCGCGTCGATTTTAAAATAATCTTCGAAGAATTCCATAAGTTGCCAGATGTAATATAAAATAAGAGTAAACGTAATCGTTGATTTTGTTATCTTTTGCATTTTTTTTCCTCCTTAATTTATGAGCGTGAAAGAATCAGCGGTTGCAGTGTATCCGCAACGTCGAATATTTCTTTTGTCGACAAAATCGTATTTGCGGATGTTGATGTTGTCAAAGCGTACCCCCGCCAAACGAAAATCAGAATGTATCAGGGCATCGCGAAGTTCTTGAATTTTTGGTGCCGTAGAGGGGATGGCTGGTATTTTTACATTCATTGTGTCGGCAGTGCCGTCAAGAGCAACGCAAAGGGTGTAAGAAGAAGCGGCATCGGTTTTTTTGATTTTTCCATTGATGCTGTACCCTTCGCAGATCGCTATATCGGAATGTGTCGGTGAAAGTTGTTCCATTGCTAGTCGCATACGTAAAACACCTCCCCTTCGAATGTCAACGATGGTGTGAGCCAGATTTGTTCCAGTTCAATGAAACAAGCTGGTTCGGTTCGAAGCATTGTTTTTAATTTCTCGTATTCTTCGAGATTGAATGAAGTTTCAGGAAAGATAACATTTATAACTTTAAAACAACTGATGATTTTGCAACTGATTTTATTGTTGCGCTTGTGTGCGTCGAAGCATACGAAGAATGTGTTGCCATGTTCGCTTACCGATTTTACAGAAAGCGGCAGACGTTTTTTTGTAAAATTTATCATGATTTTTCCTTTCCGGCGGGGGCGTTGCCCCGCCTGTGTTTTTTAAACGTCGAGATCGTCGAGATCGGGTTGTTCGATTGAAACGATTTCAAGTTTTTCTGCGTTTGCTGTGATGCCGGATTTTAACCCTTGCGGCGTTAGCATTGCATAAAAACGTGCTCGTAAAGTTGATGGTGTACCAAATGATACAGAAACAATTGCATCTTTCTCTAATGCGTCCTTAATTTTTTTTATTTCAGGTTCGACTTCTTGGGGCAATTTCACTGTTTGTGGAGCAGATCGTAGTCCGTAAAAAGTTAAATTATAGCCGTCAATACTATCTGGAATAGATTTTCCAGATGTGTTGTCATATTTTGGACGAACAGAAACGTTGGCAACCGTTACTGTTTTATCAGACGGTTTTTGTGCAATATTGCACAATTTGAGATTGATAAATTTCGGATTGATCGATGACATAATTTTTTCCTCCGTGTTTTTTTTATACAAGAAAGCGCTTTGTTTGTATATTTAAATCATAGCAGTTAAAAAGGTGGAAAGTGCGTATATGGAGCCGTTATACGCACTGCGTATTTTTTAAATTTCTACCGAAAAACATTGTTTCCGGAGGTATTCAACAAGATTTTTTGGATTGATTTTTATAGGTGATGTTTGTGAAACGTAGGTCGAAGTTTGATTTTCACAAAAATACATTTTAAAAATTTCTCTGTCGCATTGAGATAGTTTTAAAAAGTTGTCATCGCATTCTAATTTTTTTAGTGCGTCATCCAATTTTATGTTGCACGTTGCAATAATTTTTCTGTTAAACGTAATTTCTGATATTTCCTTGCCGTTATGCTGTTTATATAACGTAAAATTACGTTTGATCAATTTCTCTTTTGTAGATACAAGAGAACGAATGTAAAAACCGAATGAAAAAATTTCCATTTGTAATTTTTGGGCAGAATTCTTTACGTGACACAACCGTTTCCTCCTGTTATTTTTTTTTCAAATTTTCGCGATTTATTTGATATATCCAATTTAAAAAAAATTTTTTGAAAAAACTATTGGCGATTTACAAGAATCTTTTTTTGAAAATATCGATTTGAGCATTTTTCTTAAGCCGTCTGAAAATAATGCCTGTCATAAAAAAAATAATGCCTGTTTGTCATTGGAAATATGTTGATTAAATCGGCAATTTTACTAGTTAAAAAAAAATTATATATAAAGACTTTAATCGAATAGAATATATAAAAACTGAAAATTTAGGCAGAATGCAATATGAAAGAAAAAAGTCAGAAAATATATATACAACAAATAAAAAAAGATAGAATATTTACAGAAGCGTTAGAAAAATTATTTCTAAGTGTGGAAAATGGGATTCAAATTGTGAGATGGGATTTTGTGATGTCCCAAATTTTGAAGCTGAAAGCCTTGAAAATAGCGGATTTGAGAAAAATGTTAAAATGTTTTGACTGGTGGGTAATAGTAAGCCACCAGTTCCCCCTTGCGGGATATGGCACAGTGGCACTCGCGAATAACGCCGCCCATCGCATTTACCGTTCGCCTTAGTCTCCGACAACGGCTTCACGGCGGCATGACGAGGACGGCTATCGCTTTCGTGCTGTGGTGCAATAGAAGAGTGCTACAACGCCTGAGGGTATTGGAGAGCCGTTAGGTTTAATAAGACCTAAACATTCAGTTTAGAATCATTATTTTACAAACTAATGCTTATTTAATTAAAAATGTTTTTTATTTCATATATTGAAATGCAAGTGAGCTATGTAAAACAAGAATCCAGCTGCTTATACAACTGGATTCTTTGATTCTCACTCTAAAATTTATGCATTTTAGAAATATAAAAGCTATTAAACTACCTGACTA
>SFZC01000182.1 GCA_004558955.1 bacterium
CGAAAAAAGCCCATACAAGATATAATTAAAAGGAGTATATTCGCCCGTTCCGGGCAGAAGGAGCGCCCATGGAAAAAGTGAAACGCAACACCGGCCAAACCGAACCCCTCATCATCGAATATGGCTTCATTGACAACGACAAAAATCTAGACTACCTAAAAGCAAACTACGAAAACCTCGCCGAAGCCGTCATCAAAGCAATCCTCGCCTATAAAAACCTCCCCTATACCCCACCAACCCAAATCAACGTCGATACCTATAAAGTTGCCAAAGGTGACACCCTTTACTCCATCGCCCGTAAGCAAAATACAACCATTTCCAAAATCAAAGAATTAAACAATCTAACCTCCGACAACCTAAGCGTTGGAATGACCCTACAGGTTCCCAGTACCCAACCAACCTACCAAACATACACCATAAAAAAAGGCGACTCCCTCTATTCCATATCCAAGAAATATAACACCACCATCGACGCCATCAAAAAAATAAACAACCTCCCCAGCAACATCCTCACCATCGGCACAACCATCCAAATACCAAGTTCCAATCAAAAAAATAACACCTACACCGTTGAACGTGGCGATACCCTCTATTCAATCGCTAAACGCTTAGGCGTAAGCATCGACTCCCTCAAAGCAGCCAATAATCTAACTACCAATATGCTATCAGTAGGTGACAAACTCATCATCCCCACCGAAGAAAAAAACACCCATAAAGTAACCAAAGGCGACACTCTTTACTCCCTTGCCCGTAAATATAACACCACCGTCGCTAACCTCAAAACCCTAAACAACCTCCCATCCGATACATTGACAGAAGGCCAAATACTAATACTAAATTAAACACTTACTTTCTCTTACTTTAAAACAATCAAAATCCAACCAATTACCTCATCAAAAAAACCTATAAGACGCTTTATCCAAATAAGCACTTCTTATAGGTTCTATTCATATCTAAACTATTTAGCATTAGTCTCAGTCTCAATAAGCCTTGTAATAAGTTCCTTGTAGCAAATCCCCTCAGCTTCCCACAACTTCGAATACATACTAATAGAAGTAAAACCAGGCATCGTATTAATCTCATTAAAGAAAAGCACATCATTCTCCTCATCATACAAAAAATCAATACGAGCAATCCCCCTAATATCAAAAATATCAATAACCCGCTTAGCAATATCATAAACCCTCTTACCAATCTTATCAGTTCTCCTACTTGGAATAACAATCTTAGAATCCATTACATACTTCGCATCATAATCATAGAACAAATTAACACTCTCAATCTCCCCAGGAATAGACAAATTAAGCCCATTATTCTCCAAATACCCACATTCAATATCAATCGCCTTAACAAATTCCTCCACAACAATCTTACTATCAAACTTCAAAGCCTCTTTAACACACCTATTAAACTCCCTCTTATTCTTACAAATCCCAATCCCAATTGAACTACCCCCATTAGCAGGCTTAACAATCATAGGATAACCAAGCCTCTTTTCACAAAGCACCGAAGTATTTTTATTAAATTCCCTTTCGTGAAACACAACATAGTCCGTTTGCGGAATATCATAATAATCACACAAAATCTTAGAATAACCCTTATCAAACGTAACGGCACTACTAAGAACCCCATTACCAACATAATTAATACCAATCATCTCAAACAAACCCTGCAATTTCCCATCCTCACCTTGACAACCATGAATAATAGGAAAAACAACATCAAACCCCTTAAGATACTCAACAATATTATCAATCAGTACAATCTTTTCCGCTTCTAACCATTCCCCCTTCGCAAGAATACTAAGATCATCATTATACTCATACCATACATTTTCCTTACTAATACCAGCCATACTAACCAAAAACCTATCAGTATCAATATTCTCTCTAATCTCCTTAGCACTCATACAAGAGACCAAATGCTCAGCCGAATTACCCCCAAATAAAATTAAAACACTTTTCATCAAATTACCTCCCATAAATTATATGATACAGTAAAACTACTAGTACCAAATAAAATATACTCTATTATAGCACCAAAAAACCATATTTAACAATAAAATTACCAACTTTACACCAAAAAATGTCAAAATAACCAAAATACATACAATTATCACCCATAAAATGATATAATTAAGAAGGTGATATTGTGTATAAAAAAGCATTGGAAGTCCTAAATATCTTTAACGAACACGGCTATTTAGCCTACATAGTTGGTGGGTACGTAAGAGATATGCTATTGGACAAAAAATCATTTGATATTGACATTTGCGCTTCTGCGACCCCAAGAGAAATAATGGAACTATTTGACATCGAAAAACAATCAGAAATAAATTACGGAAGTGTAAAAATAATCTACAAAAACATAAAATTTGACGTAACAACTTTTCGAAGAGACATAAAATACGAAGATAATCGCAAACCAATAAAAATAAAATACATAAAAGACCTCAAAAAAGACCTATTAAGAAGAGACTTCACTATAAACACATTTTGTATTGACAAAGACGGAAATATTCTCGATGAATTAAATATCCGCGAGGACCTAATTGATCGCAAAATCAAAACCGTCGGCAATCCTCGCTATAAAATCAAAGAAGATTCCTTACGAATTTTAAGAGCCGTCCGTTTCGCGACAATCCTAGATTTCACTATCGACGATAAAACAAAAACATATATCAAAAAGTATGCCTGCCTCCTCAAAAAATTATCCTATCAACGCAAAAAAGACGAATTAAACAAAATATTCACGTCTCCCAACAAAGAACGAGGCCGCGAATTGCTCAAAAACCTAAAATTACTCAAATATCTCGAACTAGAAAAACTAGATACCATCACAATGTGCGACGATCTTCTCGGAATATGGGCCCAACTCGATGTACAGGACATCTATCCCTTCACTAAGCACGAAAAACAACAAATGGACAAAATCAAAGAACTAATGAATAAAGAATTAAATGACTATAACTTATACCATTACGGACCATATTTATGCACTATCGTGGGCCAAATCAAAAAACAAAATACAAGTAACCTAATGGAAAACTATGATAACTTACCAATCAAATCCCCAAATGAAATCAAACTAACCCCCCTAGAAATATCAAAAATAATAGAAAAACCAGCCGGTATTTATATCAAAGAAATAATAAATGACCTCGAAAAACAAATAATATCAAGAAAACTACCCAATAACAAAAAAAATCTAACTAACTATATTATAGAAAAATACAAATAAACATACTCTATATTAGAGGTGTTGCCTATAAAAAAAATAATAATTATAATACCACTACTAATACTTCTCCTAGGTTGCCATAAAACAAGGCAAGTAAGTAGTGGTATTATAATTATTATTTTTTTTATAAGCAAGATCGGAAGAGCG
>SFZC01000183.1 GCA_004558955.1 bacterium
TGTTAGACATGTTCCAAGCCTCAACAGAAAAAAATGATGATGCGGGTGTTACCTTCGGTAGCAGCACTGATAATATCAAAAACAGATTTGGTGCTGATTACGACTGGGGCGATAAACCTGAACGCTTGACAGTATATGATTCTAAAGACCTTAACAAAGCTCCTGAACGCCATGATGGTGACGGGGCAAGTGCATCATTTAACATTGGTGACTTGTTGAAAGGCGATAAACAGTACATCTTGTCAATGGAAAGTATAAGTGGTGAACGTACACCTGTTACGACAACAATGTACTTACAAGATAAATTATTAAACGGTGATGATTCCTTCTTGCAATGGATGACAGACCAATTCACTACAGTACTGGGCGGTTATAAGGCAAGTGAAACTGCTATTCAATACGCAAGTAATGCGGTTTACAATTTATTGTATCCAAATAGTGACCTGCAACAAGCAGGTACAAATATGTACAACAACACTCACAGCGAATCTTCTTCAGATAGAAAACACCATACGGAACCGAATGACGGCTCAGGTGTCGGCAATCTTTCATACCGTAACATAATGGAAGAAGTCGGTGTTGAAGACCCAGGCAAAATCGGAAACGGTTATGATTCTGGTAAAGAAACTCTATCTAACGGGGTTTTGGGCTTTTATTTCACTTGTGCAAGAAACGGCTCAGGTAAAACTCACAAACAAACCTCAGAAAGTTACGTTAACTTGAATAACCTTGCTCAAGTATTTTTGACAGCCTACGTTGAATATATGGAAGGTATTGATAATACTGCATACAACTACAAAGTCGGCAATTTATCGGAATCAAACCTATACGACCCGAAACGTAGTGATTTCCAGTTCACCGTAGCAGGTCAAACAGAAGTTGATTCAGACGATGACAACCTTTATGCAAACTTCTATGATGCGTTATTCAACCAAATTTGTATGAACGGTTGGACAGAAAACGAACAAATCGAAGATGTTGACTACATGACAGGTTTGTTCAAAAACGGCTTGGCATTTATTTCCTCAATCGCAGAAGACGGTTACTACTATCAAGGCTCATACTCAACAGACCGTGCAATTCTAGAGGTTTCCGATGAAAGTGCTATTGCGGTTGCTGAAGCAAAATATAATACCGAAAAAACAAAAATCGAAAACAAAGAAGATAAAATTGATATGAAAATGAAAAACCTTGATACAGAAATTTCCTCTTTGACTACAGAATACGATTCAACAAAACAAATTATCACAAAAGCCGTAGAAAAATCCTTCAAACGCTACGATGCATAAAGGCGAGAAAAGCAAGTCTTAAAACAAAAAATTGCAACAAAAAACAGGAGCTGCGTTTGCAACTCCTGCTTTCTGTAATTATTTAAGTTTAATTATTCTATTTCGATAGCACCAACAGGGCAAGAATCAACTGCTTCTTTTACAGCATCAATGTTATCAGCAACAGCAGCGTCATTAACTACTGCTTTGTCTTCGATTGAAAATACTGCATCACAAATAGATTCGCAAGCACCACATGCTACGCAACTGTCATTAACTTTAACTGTCATTTTTTAATCTCCTTATTTTACTGCGTGGTTTTATCCGCCACAACAAAATTATATAACAAAAACCTAAAAAATTCTACAACAATTTTTTAAAATTTATAACCAATCTCTTATATAATTTGCAATGGTATCAAATCCCAAAACTTCGCCGAGATTTCCTGCTGACGGACGTTTTTTGGAATAAATCAATACTGGTACTTTTTCTCTTGTGTGGTCGGTTCCCGGAACTGTCGGGTCGCAACCGTGATCGGCGGTAATTATTAGCAAATCGTCTTCTGCCATTGCATCAACTATCGGAGCAATGTAAGAATCAATTTCTTCTATGGCATGCCCATAACCCGCAGGGTCGTTTCTGTGTCCGAAAAGCATGTCCGTATCAACAAGGTTTGTGAAAATAATTTCTTTGTCGTTGTATTTTTTACCTTTTTCATAGGCAATTTCTTCAAGCGGAAGTTCTCGTTTTATTGCTTTCAGTGTCAATTCGAGCCCTTCTTTGTTTGAGCCAGTGTGGATTGCGTGGGTGATTCCGTATTTTGAGAAAATATCTTCAATTTTACCGATTGCTACGACTTTTCCGCCATCATCTTTAATTTCATTTAATAAGGTCGGTGCCACAGGTTCGATTGAATAATCCCGTCTGTCTTTTGAAATTCTTACCGGTTTTCCGTCAACGAGATGATAAGGTCTTGCGATTACTCTGGAAACGTAGTAATTTCCGTCTGTCAAAATTTTTCTTGCAATTCTGCACCATTCGTATAAGGTTTCTAACGGAATAACATCAACATCAACGGCAATTTGGAAAACGCTGTCAGCAGATGTGTAAACAATCGGAAATTTTGTTGCGTGATGTTCTTCGTTTAATTTTTCAATAATTGCTGTTCCGCTTGCGGGACAGTTTGCCAAAACTCCGCCACAATTTGTTTCTTCTATAAATTTATTAATTATCTCATCGGGAAAACCGTTCGGGAAGGTCGCAAATGCTCGGTTGAGTGTAATTCCTGCGATTTCCCAGTGACCTGTTGTTGTATCTTTTCCTTTTGATTTTTCAACTAATGTTCCGTAAGTTGCGGTTGGGTTTTTAACAGGAGAAATTCCCATAAAATCTTGAAGATTACCCAAACCCATTTTTTCTAAATTCGGAACTTTTAAACCTTTGTTAAATTCGCAAACATGTTTTAACGTATTGCATTCCGGAATGTCGCCAAAGTCACGGCAATCAGGCATTGCACCGACACCCATTGAATCAATAACCATAATAATTGCTCTAGTCATAGAACCCCCTTTGTTTTTAAAAATATTTTAACATAAATTTCTCGATAAGACTTATTTATAAGTATTATTACGACTATTTGTGCAACTTTTTGTCTGTTGCATTTTAAAAGTGTTTGTACTACATTTATTGCATAACAAAGGAGGGTTAATACATGGAAACTTATGGTATAGAAAAATTTGGTATTATCGGACCAAAGGCAGTCTATCGTAATTTGACACCTGCTCAATTAACAGAAGCAGCTCTTCGCCGTGGTGAAGGCTCATTGAGCAACACAGGTGCATTAGTAGTTACTACAGGTAAATACACAGGTCGTTCACCTAAGGATAAATTCATCGTTGATACAGAAAGTATCCACAATGATATCGCTTGGGGTAAAGTAAACAGACCTATCAGCAGAGAAAAATTCAATGCAATCAAGGGTAAAATCGCATCTTACCTTCAAAATAGAGAAGTATTTATTTTTGATGGTTTTGCAGGTGCTGATAAAACTTATACTCAAAAATTCAG
>SFZC01000184.1 GCA_004558955.1 bacterium
AGCTCCTATCGGCTGCATGAACAGGGCAAAAGAATTTATGGGGGCAGAGTTTAAGAAAAAATATAGGGTAAAGGCTGCTCTACAGTATATCATCTATGGAAAATTTGCAGACGTGAGTGTTGCGGAGATTTTAAAGAATACGCCTGATAGAACTTTGACATTGGTTTGCATTATTCCCGGATTGATTTTACAAAAAAGTTGGAAGCGAAAGTTTTGTTCTAATCATTAAAAAGAGCGAACGTCGTTTCTTATGAATTACATTTGGAGGAAAACATTATGAGAAAAGGCGTTGTCTCGGTGGTTTTACCAATCTACAATGTGGAAAAGTATTTAAACCGTTGTGTGAAGAGCGTTGTTAACCAGAGCTATAAGAACTTAGAGATTATTTTAGTTGATGATGGTTCGCCAGATAATTGTCCAACACTCTGCGAGGATTGGGCAAAAAAAGATAGCAGGATAAAGGTTGTCCATAAAGAGAATGCTGGACTTGGGTATGCAAGAAATACGGGCATTGAAAATGCAACGGGTGAATATATCTGTTTTTTTGATAGTGATGACTACATTGCATTGGATGCTATCGAAAAAGCATATAGTCTAGCAATAAAGGAAAATTCAGATATTGTAGTATTTGGCTTTTGTGATGTCAAGTCAAATGGTGAAACGGGAAAGCCTGTTATTCCAAAAACTGAACGAGTTACATATTCGGGCAACGAAGTACAAAATGTGTTTTTGGCAGATTTGATTGGTCCAGATGTGAAAAATGGCACACAAACAAATTTGTGGATGAGTGCTTGTGCAAGTATGTATTCTCTTGATATGATAAGGAAAGCGTCATGGAAATTTGTTTCGGAGCGTGAAATTATTTCAGAGGATATTTATTCGTTGCTGGAACTTTATAAGTATGTTAACAGAGTTTCGGTATTATCCGAAGCATTGTATTTCTATTGTGAAAATGCGGGCTCTTTGACACATACGTACAAGAAAAATCGCTATAGTAAAATCAAAGATTTTTATAATGCATGTTATCAGTTGATTGAGAATAATGGCTACGATGTGGCGGTGCTAAATAGAATTACATATCCCTATTTGTCTAATACGATTGCAGCATTGAAGATGATAATTCTTTCTGATGCTAGCAAGAATGTAAAAAAACAAGAAGTTAAGGAAATAGTGGACGATGAACACCTTCAGACTGTATTAAGATGTACAAATTATGATAATGAAAAGCTTACAAGAAAGCTACTGCTTGACTTGATGAAAAGTAAGCAGTATGGATTATGCTATATTCTACTAAGCATAAAAGCAAGGTGAGGGAATGAAAGGCGATTAAATATGGCATTAACGATAGAAAAGATGGATTTTAGAAAAACAAAGCTTATATATATCATATTGTTTTTGTTAGTCTTTATGAATAGACTAAAGATCGGAAGAGCACTCTTCTTATAATTGCATCCAAGAATATACCATATAGAAAAATTTTAAATGTTTGCCGGGAAGCATTGACATTGGTTTTAGGGTTAGGAATTTTTCTTTTTTTGATAGGAGTCTCAAATGCTGGAATATCGAGACGTGGCGCTATCGGTCTTGGATTTGGTCACCCGAACATAACGGCTCAGCTGATAATGATTATTTTCCTGCTCTGGACTTCTGAAAAGGCAGGGAATCTGAAAGCTATTCATTATATAGGAATTGAATTGGGGGGACTAATAACTTTTTTGCTTACGAATAGTAAAACGTCTACTATTGTAATATGTTTAATCCCGTTTGTTATGAAGTTTAGTGAAAAAGTAATGAGCCGAATGTGGTATAGTAAGGTTCCTAAACTCCTAATGACATATAGCCAATTATTGATAATGCTATTTACATATCTGTCCGCAAAATTTCTTGAAACTAGTAATATATTGAAAACACTTGATTTGGTTTTTACAAATAGATTTTTTTTGAATTATTATGCGCTTAATAAGTTTGGAATAAAACTGTTTGGTCAAAATGTAACATTGAGTGATAATTCAGGGACGATTTATAATAATATTCATGGATGGTATAACTGGAGCGTTACATGTGATAGCAGCTATATAGTAACGTTATTGGTTATGGGATTGATACCGACAGTTATTATACTAGTAGGGTATATTTTATTGATGAAAAAGGCTATCAGTCGTCATAATTACATGGTAATGTCAGTTGCTTTGCTTCTTGCAATTTATTCTTTTTGTGAATCACAGATGTTGGAGGTATATAGTAGTTTCGTTTATTTTTATTTAATTGCTGATGATATGATTTTAGATGATTTTGAAGTAAAAAACATATCTGATAACACATAGTGAATGATAAGTATTTAAGTGAGGATTATTGGATAAATGAAAGCATGCATTTTATCAATGCAGATGGTTGATAATATGGGATCACTACTTCAATCGTTTGCTTTAAAGAGAATACTTGAGGGGATGAACGTTCAAGTTGAATTTTTGGGTATAACACCTAATGAAGAAGATAACAGTCTATTAAAAGGAATTAGTCAACATTATACAGATGAGAGAGAAAAAAATGGATTGCTTGGGAAAATTAGTAAGATAGATAAATATGCATTGAATCGTTTGATTATAAAAGCTAAAAGTAAGAGACAAAACCAATTGTTCAATGAGTTTAGAGTAAACTGCTTGGAAACTGAAAAAAAGAGCAATCAATATGATTTATGCATTATAGGTAGTGATGAAGTTTTCAACTGCCTAAATACAAATGGATGGGGATTTACATCTCAACTTTTTGGAAATGTTCCAGAAGCAAATCGGGTTATTACTTATGCAGCTTCGTGTGGTTCAACAAGATATAAAGACTTACCGATAAATGTGGCTAAACGTATATGTGAAACTTTTAAATCGGTGGCTTCTTTTTCTACACGAGATCAAAATACACATGATTTTGTTGAAAGTTTGATAGATGCAGACATTGAGGATAATCTAGATCCTGTTTTGATTTATAACTTTGATGATGAACTTAAAGGTATCGAAATGCCGCGAGTCCCAGAACACTATTGTTTGATTTATTCATACTACAATCGAATTTACAGTCAAGAAGAAATAAGAGAAATTACTCGGTTCTGTAGGAAACATAATCTGATACCTGTAGCAGTTGGGGCACCACAATTTTGGATAAAAAACTATATATTATGTTCTCCATTTCAGTGCTTAAAAGTATTCGCAGGTGCTGACTTTGTGTTCACAGACACCTTTCATGGAACGATTTTTGCTTCAAAATATTCAAAAAAATTTGCAGTATTGGTTCGAAAAAGTAACAGAAATAAGTTGTGTGATTTGTTAAATAAAATAGAAATACAAGAACATCAAGTGACGGAAATCGCAGAAATTGAAAAGAAATATTATGTGAAAAAGAACGTGAAAAATTTTCAGAGCATTATTGAAAGAGAAAAAAAGAAGTCTATACAATATTTAATGAAAAATATAGGTGATTGAATGAAAAAATATTTATTTATTGGTAACACAAGTGAAAACACAGGACCAGCAAATGTGAATAAGGGGATTGTGAAACATCTATCACCGAGTTTTTGCACTTCGTTTAGCGATAATAAGTTATGTAAGTATGTGAATTCAATAATTAAGACGTTTTTTTGTGATGTTGTCGTTGTTTCCGGTCTGTCAAAGGTAGGGATGTATTCTTCGAAATTAGGAAAACGTTTAGGTAAAAAGATTATCTACATTATGCATGGTTGTAATGAGATAGAATTTTCTTTGAATCAAATGCCAATAAATGCAAAAGCTTTGAAATATGAGAAGTATTTTCTTGATAATTCAGATTTGATTTTGCCGGTATCAAAACGTTACAGTGAAATGATTCAAGAGAAGTATCCTATTTGTGTGGGACGAACAAGTTACTTACATAATGGGGTAGACAAGGCTGATTTTAATTGTATGGCGATGCAACGAGAAAAAGGACGAATAATAGCTGTAGGTGGAGATCGAAAACTGAAAAATAATATAATCGTAGCTAATGCTGTAGCAAAGTTAGACGATAGTAAAAAGTTAATGGTTTATGGGTTGCTTTATCAGCCTAATAATTTACCTAAAGGGAAAAATATCGAATTCAAAGGGTTGGTTCCGCAAAAACAGCTTTATGGTGAAATGATAAAAAGCGAGTTATATGTTTTGAATTCAATTTATGAAACGTTTGGTCTATCTGTTTTTGATGCTTTACAGTGTGGATGTAGCATTCTTGTGACAAATGTGGCAGGTGCCCTTGAACTATTGAGTGTTACGGAGCATGATGTGATTTATAATCCGATGGATGAAGATGAGATTGCTACAAAAATCGAGTATTTACTTCAACATCCTAACAATGAGCGCTTAATGAAAAACTTGGATTTTGATAAGATTTCTTATGAAATGGAAGTAAAGCGACTAGAACAGTTCTGCACGGTGCTGAGTCAAAAGAATGGGAGTTAATACATGAGAACTGTATGTAAACAAAATTCTTGCACAGGCTGTATGGCTTGCGTAGGAAAATGTAAAAAAGAGGCTATATCAATTCAGGATAGTTTGTCGGCATATAATGCAGTTATTGATGAAAGCAAGTGTGTTAGTTGCGGGGCGTGCAAGCGAGTTTGTCCAAATAATTACAAAGCGAACTTAAATGAACCTATTTATTGGA
>SFZC01000185.1 GCA_004558955.1 bacterium
GAAAAAAAAGTAATGTTGGATTATTGCAAACCCATGATTGCAAACAGTATTGCATGGTGGATCAACAATACATCCGATCGATATGTGGTGGTATTTTTTGTGGGATTGGCAGAAAATGGTATATATTCTGTCGCGTCAAAAATACCATCTATTTTAAATATTTTTCAATCAATATTTAATCAGGCATGGACGCTTTCGGCTGTTCGTGATTTTGATCCAGAAGATAAAAGTGGTTTTTTTACAAATACCTATAAAGCATACAATTGCATGATGACGATTATTTGTTCTATGATAATTATTGCTGATCAATTTCTTGCGAAATTCCTATATGCAAAAGATTTTTTTGTCGCATGGAAATATGTTCCGTGGTTGACAATTTCTATTGTTTTTGGAGCAATGTCCGGATATATTGGGGGTTTTTTTTCCGCTGTTAAAAATTCAAAAATTTTTGCTCAATCGACCTTTGCCGGTGCTATTACTAATATTATTTTAAATTTAATTTTGACACCGCTTATGGGAGCTTTGGGAGCAGCAATAGCAACTGCTATTAGTTATATTATTGTATGGGGAATTCGCTATTGGCATTCAAAGAAATATATTAAGCTTAGAATCAATGTATTGCGGGATGTTATCAGTTATATGTTTTTAATTGTACAATCCGTTGTATTACTTATGATTCAGAAAATTGGTATTTTGTATGTGGTAGAGGTTACATTGTTTTTGATAATTGTAGCGTTATATGAAAAAGATATTTTAGAAATATTACATAAAGGAATGAGAGGGGTTCTGAAAAAGAAATGATTATAGAAAAGATAAAAAAATACGGAATTCTGAACTCAATAAAAATAGCTGGTTGGAAGATCACAAATAAAATCAATGTACTATTTTATTATTTATGTAGGGGATTTGGTGTTGACAGTCATTTAATTATATTTGAAAGTGAAGGGGATTTGACGGATAATTCATATGCCCTGTTTGATTATATGATGAAAACAGGAATTTTGAAAAACTATAAAATTGTGTGGCTGGTTGACGATGTTGAAAAAGCAAAAAAATGTGGATGTAGGAATACTGTTTATGTGGAAAAATTTCCTAAAACAATTCATGTAAGGCGGAGCTATTATTTAGCGACTTGTAGATGGTTTATATACGATCATTGTAATGTAATGGATGAGTTGAAAAAGAGAGAGAATTGTACAATTATTAATCTTTGGCATGGATGTGGATTCAAAGCAGGGAAAGGTCAGAAGATTGCTGTTAAATCAGAACCGGATTTTATGCTGGTTACGGGAAAAATATTTGTAGATATTCAGGCATCTGTATTTGGATATTCGAAGGGTAAGTTTCTGGAGCTTGGCTATCCAAGAAATGATTATTTGTTCCATGAAATTTCTACTGCGCAAAATGATTTTAAAAACAAGTGGGGGTTATATGGAAAAAGAAAAATTTTTTTGTGGATGCCCACGTTTAGAAGGTCGAATAATGCTTCTTTAAGCGAAGATTATTTCGAATCAATGACGGGATTACCACTTATTGATACGTTAAGTAAGTTGGAAATGCTTAATAAGTATTTGGCGGAACAAAATTGTTTGTGCCTATTTAAGTTACATCATTTGCAGGAAAAATTAAATGTATTTGAGGAGAAATTCTCTAACATTAAAGTTATTAAAGACGAAGATATTCAGAAAATGGGACTTCAGTTATATGAAGTCCTTCCATTGACCGATTGCCTGATTTCTGATTATTCAAGTGTAACAACAGATTATATGCTTTTAGACAAACCCATAATATATACGTTGGACGATTACGAAGAATATAGAAATGCCAGAGGCTTTGCCGTGAATAATCCAGATAAGTATTTTGTTGGTTATTGGACAAAAAATCTGGTACAGTTTATGGGAGCATTAAATGATGTTGTAAGAGGTAATGATCCATTTAAAAAAGAGAGAAATACCATTATGACAGAGATGCATACATATATAGATGGAAAAACATGTGAACGGATATTAAGATATTTAGGCATAACGTAATAATTAATTTAAAATTGAGTATAATTTGGCGAGGAGAAATTTTATGGATAGACAATGGATTTGCATAAAAGGAAGAAAACTTTTGTGTACAGAGTTTATAAGTATTCTTGATGATTATAGATATTGTTCTGCATTAACACAATGTGGAGTTAAAATATGTGAGCAATACAATACTATGATTTATGTGCTTCAGGAAATCGCTAATGGTTATTTAGATGGTCAAAATTATATTGGAGATCAACTGGAAGATTTTTTTGGACATCACAATATGCAAATGCCATCAGAAAGGAAATTGCCGGAGGCTTTAGAAGAATTATTTGCACACTTAGAATCTAAGTTCAATATTGATTTTGCAGAAATGCTAGATAAGTGTGCTGCTCGTACAAATGAAACATACTCAAATATGCAGAAATTACAGGTGGAGGAAGAAAAAAGAATTTTATTGGTAAAGTCTTTGAAGAAAGAAAATAAGATTGATAAAAGTATAGATGAGAAAATAGAAGATCGAATAAGAAATTTACTTTTATTGCAAAAAGCAAAAATGGAGTCGGAGCTTTACAAATTAGATGAAAAAGAAATAAATATAACCAAGGTTTGGTGCGACTTGCTTATTTCATCTGTTTTTTCAGAAGTTATTTCTTATGGATTGATGTTAAGATTGGTTGAAAATGAGGTAATGACAGAGGCGGAGATAACTGAATTATTGGAAAATAAATATGACATAGTCAAAGATTATGAATGGTATTCAGAGGATTTTATTGGATGTGGAGGAGAAGAACTTACGGATATTAGAATAGAGGATGTTCTGGAATTGTGTACGGGACGAGTGGAAAAAGTTATTGGAACAAAAATATAGACGTGCCCGTTTTCACAGCAGCATGACAGACGCCCGGATGTTAAAGAAAAAGCAGAAGTTCAGAGACCTGAAGGATTCCTGAATAATCCGGTCTCCATGTCCCCACTGTCCGGAGATAGGAAACCGCAAATCCGTTTTTAAGGAAACCGCCATTCCGGTGGTGGAAACCTTTATCATAAATCCCTTAGAATGTAATCATGCACCAAAAGGTGTAAATACATTCAAAGGAGGTCATGACTATGACCAAGTATCGAGAGATTCTCAGACTTAGTGGTCTGGGACTCAGTCAGCAGAACATTGCCGACAGCTGCAATGTCTCCAAGAAAACGGTCAATCGCGTTTTAAAGCGAGCTAAGGAATTAGATATCTCCTGGCCACTTGATGAAAGCGATACCGATGCTGTACTTGCAGAAAAATTTTTTCCTTCTGTAAAACAAGTCACAT
>SFZC01000049.1 GCA_004558955.1 bacterium
GTTCATAACAACTAGCAACGGCGGAATTAAAATCGGGATAAACGCAATATGTACGGGAATAAGGTTTTGCGAACAAATAGCGATTACCGTCAAAATTGCGATGAGTAAATATTTGTTTGATTTAATAGCTGATGCGATTTTTTTTGAAAGCAGTTGAGCAAGTCCGGTGTGGGACATTGAGGCTGCGAACGCACCAAGCAAGATGTAACTTAAGGCTGTTTCAGAATTCCCGCCCATGCCTGAAATAAAGACATTCATTACCTCATTGAGATTCATGTGACCTACAAGCCCGCCGATGACTGACGAAACAATTAATGCCAACAGAACATTTACTCTGCATAAACAAAGTACACAAAGTAATACAACTGCAACAATTATCGGATTTGTAATAAAAGCTATCATTCCAACTGCCAAAATAGCACAAACAGAAAACTTTGTCATTTGTGGGTATTGTTTTTTAATTAACAAAAGGTTCTAATGAAATTATTGGCGATAAAAAAGATATATCGCAAATTTGCAATATATCTTTTTGTTAAAATATGAAGTCTTTTATAAAAACTATCTTAGGCTAACTTTTACTGCAGGTCCTTTTTGAGAAATTTCTACTTTGTTTTCTCTAGCTAACCAGCCAAGACCTAAGTCTGCAAAGTTACCTTTTAAATCTAATTCTTTTTTCATTTTAGCAAATGATGTTGTGCCGTTTTGGCTCAAGTAATTGTAAATTTCACCTGCTGAAAATCCGATTTGTTCTTCCAATGTCAATGATACTTTTTTAGTTGCCATGATTCTCTCCTTTGCTTTTTAATTGTGAATGTCACACTTTTTCGATACTTTGATATTACATTGTTTTCAAAAATTTTAAATCATATTTGAATTGTAGATTTTTCTTTCATTATGCTAGAATATAATCTAAAAGGAGTATTGTATTTGATTATTCAAGGGAGCATAGCCTCGGCAAAGACCGAATTTTTAACCGAAAAATACGCCGCACTGTTAAATAGTGGGGTGAAAGCGTCCGAAATTCTTGTTCTTGTACAAAATTCCACTCAAAAGAAAATATTTATTGACCAAACCCTAGAAAAACTGACTATTAACGGGTTAGAAACCATGCAGGTTCATTCTTTTTTCTCTCTCGTTTACAATACTATTTCTGATAATTGGGCGTTTTTAGAAGACAGAAATATTTTTGACAATCCCGTAATTTTACCGAATTTAGTCGGGTTAGAGGTTTCTCAATTTGTATTAAAAGAGATTTTGAAAGAGGTTAAATTTAAGGGGTATAATTCAAAATTATCCTTATTGCATCAGATTTTTAGACGTTATTCTTTAATTATTCAAAATAATTTGACGCAGGCTGAAGTAAATGAACGTGCGAAAATTTTAAAAGAAGGATTTTCACTCGAAGCCGATATTGCACTAAAAAAATTCTTGAAAAAAACACTGGAACTTCGTGATTTTGACTATTTAAGGCAATGTCTTTTGTTTAATTATGTCTATAAAAATACCGATTATTTCAAAAATATAAAATATTTAATTATTGATGATGCAGATGAGCTTACTCCGATTTGTATTGATTTTGTGTTGTCTTTATCTAAACAGTTGAAGGATTTTTATATCTCAATTGACCCTTTGGGGTCTTCCCGTTGCGGATATTTGAGTGCGGATAAGAACAATTATGAAAAAATAAAATCAACATTCGGCGGTGAAATTATCGTAAAAGATGATGTCGGAACTCTTGCAATGACTGCCAATGAGCTCTTTAAAAATGCTTTGACAGATTCTAATATTTTATTGAGAAATTTTACTTATCAATCATACGCAAAGCGTTCTGTTATGTTAGATAATGTTTTTTCAAAAATTTCAGGTTTGTTAAAACAGGGTGTTAAGCCTTGTGAAATCTCTATAATTACGCCTGTTATTGACAAAATGCTAAAATTTTCTTTGCGAGAGTTTTTAAAAACCAACATTCTTCCGCTTTATCTTTCAGGTAGTGAAAAACTTATACAAAACAGGCTTGTCCAGGCAACTATCGTAATTCTAAAATTGAACACTGATTTGCGAAGAACTTTAACTTCTTTTGATATAAAAGTAATTCTTTCTTGTATTTTAAATATTCCGATAAAATATTGTGAAGAAATTTTGGAGAATTTTGACCGCACAAAACAGTTGATAGCTTTTGATTTTGAAGATGAAGAATATGATAAAAAATACAAAAATTTTCAAGAAGTTTTGTCAGTTGTGGCGGAGTCAGAGGCGAAGATTTCCGAGCAAATTATTTTGATATACAACGAATTATTATCTCAATGTACGAAGGAAAAAGACGAAATAAATAAGTTTAATTTTTTTATTAAACAAATTATGGATTTTGAAAATGTCTTCGGTAAGAATTTTCAAAGCAGGAAAACTGATATTATTTTGCAGGTAGAAAATTCAATCATAGCGGAAAATCCTTATTCAACCCTAGAACCTGAGTTGAACAATATTATAATTTCAACTCCACAGAAAATTATTGATAACAAATTAAAAACAAAGTATCAGTTTTGGCTGGATATAACAAGTTCTGAATGGATAAAAAGTGACACTGGACCGCTTTATAATGCTTGGGTTTTCCAAAAAGATTGGGTAAAAAAAGAATACACAATAGAAGATAATATAAATTTATCAAAAGAGAAAAATGCAAGAGTTTTGCGGAAACTGGTTCTTTGTGCGACAGAAAAAGTCTTTTGTTTTTCCAGTTTGTTTGATTCAAACGGTGTTGAAAATTATGGCGGGATTGAAAACTTTATCATAGTTGAGGATGAAAAGGAGTCGGAAACTCCCGAGAAAGAAAAAACTTTCAAAATTGTTCCTCGAGATGATCAAAAACCTGTTTTGGAATATAAAAACGGATTTATGGGAATTTCTGCCGTTCCGGGAGCAGGGAAAACAACTATTTTGCTTGCTTTGATTATAAAATTGTTGGAACGAGGTATAAATCCCGAAAAAATCTTTGTTTTAACATATATGGATTCTGCAGCAAGAAATTTTCGTGAACGTATCAAAAATGTCCGTAAAAATTCGACAAAACTTCCTAATATCAGTACAATTCACGGTTTAGCTCTCAGAATTTTAAAAGAAAACGGAAATTATGAAAAACTCGGCTTGTCGGGTGATTTTGAAATTTGCGATGATTCGCAAAGAAGCAGAATCTTGCGGGAAATTGCCTCAAAACTAGGGTTAGAACAAAAAACGGCGGAAGAATTTGACCGTGGTGTTTCAGTTTTTAAAATCGGCGGCGGAATGTTTGACGGCGTGATAAATCAGCCGAAATTGAAGAAGTTTGAACTGTATTATAAACTTTATCAGGAAAGTTTGAAAGAGTTTAATTTGATTGATTATGATGATATGTTGACGGGTTCTGTTAAGTTATTGAAGGAACATCAAGATGTCCTTGAGTATTATCAAAATATTTGTGAGTATGTAATCGAAGACGAGGCTCAGGATTCTTCAAAGGTTCAGCAGGAATTGATTTCGCTGTTGGCGGGGAAACATAAAAACATAATCAGATGCGGTGACGTTAACCAATCTATTACTGCAACTTTTTCAAATGCTGATGTTGCAGGGTTCAGACGATTTATTACCGAAAATGGAAACGTTAGCATGAATTGTTCACAACGTTGTACTAAAGAGGTTTGGGAATTAGCAAATAAATTAGTCAGAAATTCAATGCTTGACCCGATTGCGAAAAACTCCTTTTTTGAAATGTATATGGCACCTGTTGAAGGACGAAATCCAAGTCCGATTGGCGGTGGAAATGCGGTTAGCGGACGGATTTTTAAAACAGGAATTGACGAGAAAAATTTTGTACTTAACGAGATTAAAAATGTATTGGCAAAACATCCTGTTTTTACCATCGGCATTTTGCTGAGGAATAATTATCAGGTTACGGCGTGGCAAAATTTGATAGAAAATAGCGGATTAAAAGTAATTACAAGAAATCAATGCTTAGAGCAAAAGTCGGTATTTAAGGCGATTTTTGCAGTTTTAAAAGCTGTTCTTAATCCGTTTGATAATCAAACTTTGGCTTGGTGTTATGAAACGCTTGCGGATTTAGGGTTCTTCAAACGAGGGTTGGGAAATGAGATTTCAAAATATGACTCTTCTTTTGTAACTTTGAAGGCTGACAGTTTTCAATATTTCGATTTGGAAAAATTTTATTGGGATATCAGTTATTTTATTTCGCTGTGCTATTTGACACCTGAAGAGTTGGCGTTGAAAATCGGAATGACTTATTTTAACAGTGATATCGAAAAATCTAATATTTACTTGATTTCGACCTTGATAAAAAGAATTTGTATAAAAAATAATTCGCTTGATTATGCCGTAACTCGCTTGTCAGAACTTTCGAAAAAGCCGAATTTGAGCGGGTTTAAGTTCTTCTCGGAAGAAGATGAAGATGACAAAACTTATCTTGCGGGTAAAATTCAAATTATGACCATGCACAAGTCTAAAGGTGATGAGTTTAACCTCGTTTTCATTCCTGAAATGACTGAAAAAAACTTGCCGTTGTCGATTGAGTCAATAAATTTGAAATCTTCCGAATTTATTGAAGCCGTGAAAAAACTAAATCCGCAATACAGTGCGAAAAATCAACTGGAATTGAAAACGGAAATACTGTCGGAAAACTTGCGGCTTTTGTATGTTGCGATTACTCGTGCAAAAAATAAACTTTGCATAACCTGTTCGACTTCTCAGAAAAACAGGTTTAACAAGGAGCAAAAGCAAGAAGTTAGCAGTATTTTTAGAAATTTGTTAGAGGTGAGCGAAGACTATGACTAATTTTTCCCCAAATATGTTAAAAACTTATCAGGCTTGTCCGAAAAAATATTTTTACAAGTTTGTCGAACAAATTAATGTTCCAATGTCTTTTTTGCGGTTTGAAAAAGGTAAGAAAATCCACGCTTTGGCGAATTATTACATGAAAAAAGTGAACATTTCCCGCATTGAAACTGCATTGACGGAAGAAGAACAAAAAGTTTGGCAAGCCTTGTTAAATAATCCGTATTTTCAGAAAAAATGTTACAAATCCGAATACCAACTTGGTTACAGGCTTGGTGATTTTTGGATTGGCGGAAGGTTAGATGCGGTGGTTTATGATGATAACGGGTATTATATTCTTGACTACAAAACAGGCTCCGTTCCTAAAACTCCCGAGTTCGATTGCCAAACAATGATTTATTTGTTGTGTTTGAAAGAGCAACTTCCGCAGATTTCTAATTTGTCCTTTGTTTATATTGATTTGAAAAATACTAAAAACCATGTGATTGAATTTAACGAAAATCTGCAAAAACAGTATGAAGAAAAACTTTACTCACATTGCACAAAAATTACTGAAGATAACGAATTTCTGTGCGATACAAAGAGTTGTAAATTTTGCGAATATCAAAATATTTGTCCGCAAGAAAACGATTTTGATATGTTTTAAAGTTATAAAGACAATAAGGTTAAAGCGTCTTTCAATATTTCTTCGGCTGGTGCGTCAGGAGCTAATCTCGCCAAAACTTTGTTCATCGCCTCGCCGATTTCCTCACGAACATAGCCGAGTGAAGTCAATACTTGAATCGCATCTTCTACATTTTGAGAAGTTGCAACGTTTGAAGTTGATTTTGAGATTTGAACCTTTTGAGTGTCCCCGTAGTTTGTTAATTTGTCTTTCAATTCCAAAATTATTTTTTGAGCAAGTTTTTGACCTACACCTTTTGCTCGGGTCAATTCTTTGTAGTTCCCGTCAAGAACAAGCCCTATGAGAGTTGAAATTTCAAAAGAATTGATAAGGGTTAGTGCCATTTTCAGCCCAACTCCTGAAACTGATGTTAGAATATTAAAAATATCACGTTCTTCACGTTTTAAAAATCCGCAAAGTGTCATTTTGTCTTCTTTATGGATAAGCACGGTAAAGATTTTTAATTCGGAATTATTTTCAGGCAAATTGTAAAAATCCCTTTCCGTCAACTCTACACGGTAGCCGATTCCCGCAATTTCAAGGGTGGCAAAATAGCCTTTTGCTCCTGAGTTTGAATATGTTAAAATGCCTTTTAAATAATCGTACATTAGAAATTTTCCTTATTTTTTAATTTTTGATTTGATATCTTCAATCATTGTCGCAAAATCAGAATCAATTTTGATTTTTTCGCTGACAGTGTCACAAGAATACAAAATGGTGGTGTGTTTCTTTTCCAAATATTCTGCGATAGCCTCGTAACTTTGCTCAAGAATTTCTCGGCTTAAATATGCGGTAATTTGTCTTGCTTGAGAAATTTTTTGTTGTCTTGCCGTGCCTTTGAGGTCTTTAACTTGCAACCCGAAATAATCCGCAACGACTTTTGCAATAATTGCAACTGTCAATTCGTTCTTTTTGATTGCCGATTTTAGCACCTGTTGAGCCAATTCTTTTGTAATTACGCCGATATCGGAAAAACTTGCAAAAGCACTGACCTTGTTAAATGCACCTTTTAACTCTCTTACGTTGTTGTCGAAATTTTCCGCAATGAACTTAAACACATCATCTTCTGCTTCAATATCCAGCTCTTTTGCGTATGCTTTGACAATCTCGTAACGGGTCTGAAAATCAGGCGGAGCAATATCAACAACGATTCCCATTTCAAATCTTGTACGCAATCTTTTATCAAGTTTCGGAATGTCTTTCGGCTCTCTATCAGATGCGATTACGATTTGTTTGTTGTTTGTATAAAGTGCTTCAAAGGTTGAGAAAAAGTCTTCCATTGTCTTTAATTTTGATTCCAAAAACTGAATATCGTCCATTAACAAAATGTCAACATTGCTGAATTTTTGGTGAAATTTTCTCATTGCCGCATTGTCACAATACTGTTTTTTCTTTGCGTTTGGTGATTCGTTTAATTTGTAACAACGCATCATTTCGTTAAAATATTCTTCCATTCGCACATATCGAACAGTTAAATCAGGTCTGTTAAATATAATGTAGTGTCCGATTGCCTGCAAAAGGTGAGTTTTTCCTAATCCTGACGAGCCGTAAATAAACAGCGGGTTAAATTGTTTGGACGGATTGTTTGCCACTGAATATGCTACGTTGTAGGCAAATTTTGAATTTTCTCCGACTACAAAGTTTTCAAATTTCAGGTTTAAGTTCAAATTTGCACTTGATTGCATTTTTGCTAAGGTTTGTTTAGCATCTTCAACCTTTCGCTCTTCTTGAGTTTGACCTGCTTTTTGACGTTTTAATTCTTCTTTTTGCGTTTTGATATACGATTTCGCAAATTCCGCATCATAACTGAGTGAGCATGTCGCATCAGGACCCAAAACTTTTTTTACGGCATCTCTGATTTTTCCAAGCCAACTTTTTTTTAATATATCAATCGCCATTGCATGGGGTGAATATAGCACTAAGGTGTTGTTTTCAAAATCTGCGGCACCTAAAGGAGTGACCCAGTTTTGGTAAACATGTTCAGGTAAAATTACCTCTAAATCCTCTTTAACCTTATCCCAAATAGCATTTACTTCAATAATATCCATACTAACAATAATACACAAAACAAGTTTTGAAATAAATTATATATAAACAAATATAAACCTTCAAAAAAAGAGCCTCTCAACGAGGCTCATTGGAATTAAGAATAGCTGGAAGTATGAAAAAGATTAATTATATTTAACAACATCAACAGATTTATGCTATTAACTGCACGACTATAATATTTAATATAAAAATTATTCTTAATATTTTACAAATATTGGTCTGTTGTGCTATTGTAAGAATATTCAAAATGTTTTTCTATTTTATAAGAAGGGGCGAGAATGAAAAAACGCTATATTTTCTTGATATTTGTAGTAATAATTACGGTTATATTTTTATTAAGTGTCATGATAGGAACAAAGGACGATAGTGCTACGGATAAATCAAATATGCCGAGAATAGGTCAGTATTTGTGGACATACAACATGAATAAATCCGTATGGCGAGAATATAGCAAAAATGATGATATGAAATCAAAAGAAACTGTCGTTTTTCAGTTGGGCTATCCTGAAGGTAACGGCGGATATACGGTTTATCAATTATTTACGGGAAATTCTCAAATCTTGAAGGATGAACTTTGGTTTGGCGAAGGCAGTGAAGAATTTTTGAAAAATAAAACCCTTTATTCTTATTACCCGAGAATGTTTGAATATTATAAAATTGTCTTTAACGGAGTTACTTTTATTCCTGATAAACTCAGCGTAGATGAGGTTTCAAATTTGTTTAAAGGTTATAATATTTTGAAAGTTTCTTCTCTCAAAAAGGGTGAAAATAAAGTCAAATTTGCAAAAAATAATAATAAATTTATAGTAATCAATGATATTGGCGAAAATTTCTACAAATATTATATTATCCCGAATGATAGCAAAAAAATGCAAATTGAAGACTATTCAAACCAATTTAGCGTTTCTTCTCCTGTGGATATCAGATTGCAAAGAATAGAAGGTTGCACCAAAGCCTACCCTTGCTATGATGTTCATATTGAAAAGTAAGATGACGTAAACACATGTCTTGAAAAAGTAGGTTGGTGTTGTTACACCTACAGAATAGTTTTAATTGTCGGAATAGCAATAAAAATTTGGTAAGCTCACCAAGATGTCATTCCGGCCTACGAGCCGGAATATGTTTGCCAAGATTGTACAGCCTTGATATTTATTGTAACAGATTCTGAATAACAATAAAATTTGCATAAATTTTCTAAGTTTTCAGAATGACGAAAGCTTTGCTAGGCTCATTAAATAGTTATGCTGAACAGCATGAGCAGAGTGCGTAACGAAGTGAAGGCACATTTAATGCGAGTGCGGTGATTCAGCATCTCTTCCATAATCAAAATAAATCAAAGTATTAAGACCCTAAAAACTTGTTAAACCATCTCATAAAGAAACCCTGAAACCGGTTTAGTGTGAGCTTTTGTTATATTTTAGGCATTAACCTTCTTTTTATTTATGATAATTACCAAAACGCCGAGCAAGATTGCAAAAATACCTACCAAAATTTCGAATGACAAATGCTCATGAAATACCGTTAAACCTATTATCAGTGCGGTAATTGGTTCTAATGAACCTAGAATTGAAGCTTTTGTTGAGCCTATTAATTTGATTGAGATTGTAATTGTTTCAATTGACATAATTGTTGGGAATAGTGCCAAGCCGATGCTTAGCAACCATTGGAAAGGTGTTGTTAAAATCTGCAAATTTTTGCAAAAATGCAGGTTATAAATATAAACAAGCAAACCAAAAAGCATTACATAAAACGTCAATTTTTCACTGTTCATTTCGTTTACTTTTTTGATGTTTTTCACCCCGACAATATAGAGTGCATACATCAAGGCGGAAAGTAAAACTATCAATACTCCGTGTAAATTCAATCCTGACCCGTCAGATTTTCCGCTGTATAAAAAATATAATCCCGTTAAAATCAAGGAGATTGAAAGCAAAACCGATTTTGTGATTCTTTCCTTGAAAAATAATGCCATTAAAATAGCCACCATAACCGGATATACAAACAAAATCGTGCATGCTACACCTGCTTCTATGTAATGGAAGGCTTCAAATAACAAAAGTGACGAGAGCGAAAAGAAAATTCCGAGAAAAAACAGTGGCAAAACTTCGCTTTTTGTCAGTCTTAAAGAGGTTCTCTTGACCAATTTTAGCCAAATACCGTAAATTAAAACCGCAAAAGTGTATCGGTAAAACAGCACGGAATTTACTCCGATTCCCGTTGAGTATAACGGTAGGGCAAATAGCGGGTTTGTACCATAACTTACAGCAGCAAGAGCTCCGAGCGTTAAGCCTTTTGTGTTCTTGTCCATTCTCTCTCCTCAATGGATAAATTAACCTAAAGTTATCCAAAAATCAATCTTTAAAAAATCTTTATCTAATGTTGAAAATTGCTTGATTATTTTGTACAATTTGTCCAAAGGGGAAGTTTCTATGGTGGAATCACAAAAAAGAGTTTTAATTGTCGATGATGATGACGAAATCAGAGAGTTGTTGGAGTTTGATATTGCAAGCAGCGGATATTTTGTTGATACTGCAAAAGACGGAATGGAAGGGCTTAACAAGGTTCTGAATAATACTTATGATATCGTTTTGCTTGATGTTATGATGCCGAAAATGAACGGTTTTGAAGTTTGTAAAAATATCAGGCAGGCAAAATTGGGTATTCCTGTTTTGTTGTTGACCGCAAAAGGTACAATCGAGGATAAAACGACAGGGTTTGATTGTGGAGCGGACGATTATTTGGTTAAACCGTTTGATATTCAAGAAGTTTTGTTAAGAATAAGAGTTTTGTTGAGGCGAAATTCTGTCAATGTTGAAGAGGAAAATTCTTTGTCTAACGAAATTTTAAAATCAGGTGATATTGAAATTTTCCCTGAGTCTTTGGAGTGTGCGATAGTAAATCACAAGGTTAAACTTACTCCGACGGAATTTGAAATTTTATATTGTTTGATGCAACACTTTAACACCCCTGTAACTTTGGCTACTTTGCTGGATGAGGTTTGGGGATATGATAGTAATGAAGATGTCAGAATGCTTAGAGTGCATGTTGGAGGCTTGAGAAACAAGATTGAAGAAACTCCGAAAGACCCGAAATATCTTCATACTGTTACTAATGTAGGGTATAAATTGACACCGTTCGGTCAGGCTTAGTTTTTATGAAAAAGAAAAAATATCAATTCAAAAGATTAAAAATTATTGAACAAATTGCAATAGTATTTTTTATTGCGGTTGTAATTCCGATTTCTATCAGCGGATTTATTATCAATAATATTAACCAACAGTCCTTGAGAAAACAATTAAGGGAGTCTGCAATCCTTGTTGCTGCAATGGTTTCTGATGAAGTTGATTTTTTTATAACCACGAATGAATCGACTCTTGCTCAAATAGCCGATACTTTGGATTATATTCCGTCAAAGGCTGTAAAACAGAATTTTATCAATAATATTTCTAAAAAATATCCGACTTGCGACAGAATTTATATCGCAAAAGATACAAAAGAACTTGAAAAAATCAGTGCAATGGCTTATGAAAAAGAAGAAACTTACCTTTCAACTCAGATGAAGGACGGCTCGTTTCTTGTCATAACCATTAATCCTGAGGCTTGGCAAGGTGAACTTTTTAAATCTTTGGAGCAGGATAACAGACAGATTTATATTTTGGACGGAAATAATCATTTGCTTTCCGCTCATAATTTTACACCTGAGGTTTTCCAAGAAACCCTTGATTTACTTCCCGATGAAAAAATTGAGAATAATCCTGTTATGATTGGGGACGAGAAAAACCAGCCTGTTGTGTATTTGCACAAGAAGAATCCGAATGTAACAATAGTTGTAAATACGACCGAAAAAATTGCTAAAAAGGCAATTTTGGATAACCGAGTTAAAATCGTGTTGTCTGTTTTGAGTGCAATTTTGGCGATGATGGTGCTGATTGGTTTTTATATTTATTATTTGTATATCAACATGCGACAACTGTTTAAGGCGGTTATGGCTTTATCGAAAGGTAATTATCAGCGTCAAATCCGTTTGTTGAGTACCTCGTTTACTCCTTATGAAATCGTGTTTTTGGCGAATGAATTTAACAATATGGCGTCAGAAATTCACAAATCATATTTGGAACTTCAACATAAAAATATTGAGTTGAAACAGCTGAACGAATTTCGCTCTAACTTGATTGATACAGTAAGTCACGAGTTGAGAACTCCGTTGACAAGTATTCAGGGCTATACGTCAAGACTGATGAGGCAGGATATTGTTATTGATGAAGAGATGAAACAAAAATCTTTGAGAATTATCAAGGAGCAAACCGAACGCTTAAATCGCTTAATAGAGGATTTGTTGACTATTCCTGATATTGAGGGAATGAGATTGCGTACGGTGAATGATAATGTAAATATTGATAAGGTCTTGGAGCAGGCGGAATTGTTGCTGAGAAAACGTGATGGACATGAAATTATCGTAAATTTGCCTGAAAATTTGCCACAAGTTGTTGCTGATAAAGGACGTTTGGAACAGGTCTTTATCAATTTGTTTGAAAATGCCGTTAAATATTCGTATCCTGACACTCCGATTTTGGTAGATGCAAAAGTTATTGACGAAAAAATTGTGGTTAACGTGAAAAATTCTTGTGATGAAATTCCGGAAAAGAAATTACAAACTCTTTTTGAAAAATTTGTAAGACTTGATGATAATATGACAAGAACCACTCGTGGCACGGGTTTGGGATTGTTCATCGTAAAAGGTTTGATTGAAGCAATGAATGGAACTATTGAACTGTTTTCAACACCTGATAGCGGATTTACGGCAAAAATTACCTTGAATATTGCAAAAGAAGAAGATAACGATGATGAATAAATTTATGCAAATTGCAATAAAAGAGGCTCTGAAAACGGAAGCAGATGTTCCTGTCGGAGCAGTTTTGGTTAAAAATGGTGAAATTATTGCAAAATCGCATAATACAAAAGAACTTGATAATGAGGTGACTTCGCACGCAGAAATTTTGGCAATTCGTCAAGGGGAAAAGTTTTTTTATAATTGGCGACTTGACGGGTGCGAACTCTATGTGACCTTAGAACCTTGTCCTATGTGTGGTTGGGCGATTTTACAATCAAGGATAAGTAAGGTTTATTACGGAAGTTACGACACAAAATATGGGGCGTTTTCAACACTTGAATTGCACAAAAAATCTGAGTTTAAACCGCAAATTTATGGCGGAATTTTAGAAAAAGAATGTGATGAAGTGTTAAAAACTTTTTTTGAGAAAATCCGCTAGACTGTTGGTGCGATTATATCATATTTTCAAAGAGATTTTCTGGCTTAATTTCTAGTGCAGAGGCAATTTTTAGAAAATTGTATAGAGAAAGCGACATTTCTCCACGCTCAATAAAACCGATATAAGAAAGGCTGCAATCAGCCATTTCGGCGAGTTTTTCCTGCGAAATTTTCTTTCTTAGGCGTTCTATTTTTATTTTGAAGCCGATTTCTTTTTTGAAACTCTCTTTGTCCATAACTAAATAATATCGTATTGACATTATTCCTTCTATATATTATAATATCGATATAACTATTATAATAGTTATAAACCTAGTAAAATATAAAAGAAAGGTTTGGTTTTAATGGCGGGTTTTGGAAAATATTTTGGATTTACCTTGGCGGAAGTCTTGATAACTCTTGGTATTATCGGAATTGTCGCTGCTATGACCTTGCCGTCTTTGCTTTATACTCAAAAGAAAAAAGAAACGGTTACAAGGTTACAAAAGGCGATTGCTACCCTGAATGAGGCTCATAAACTTTCTTATAACGAACTTGGCGAACCTTCTTTTGAAAAAACAACTACAATGGACTCAAAAGAATATTTTGACACCTATTGGGCTCCATATCTGAAAATTACTCAGTATTGTCAACAGCCAAG
>SFZC01000186.1 GCA_004558955.1 bacterium
GAAATGGCAAAACTTAACAAATCTATCATCAAAATACCTGCAAGTAAAATCGCTAATGATATTACTATCGCTAATTTCGGACGTTTTATGAATAAATTACCTTTATTTTCTATTGACATTAATGTTTCCTATGTTATTTTTTCTTTGATTTCCTCTTGTCTGTATTTTGTATGATAGATTTGTTAAGTTTTGCCATTTCTTCTTTAGAAACGATTTTAACAGGGGTTCCGGGAATAACCTTTAAGATACCTTCCGTAATGATAGTGTCACCCGGTTTTAAACCGTCTTTTACAATCCAATTTTTGCCTGATTGTCCTTGAACCTTGATATAAGTTAATTGTGGCAACCCTTTATCATCTATTTTATAAACATATTTACCTTCTTGGTTCTCTTGAACTGCCACAACAGGCACTACAGGAACTTTAACGGGATTATTTGCGTATAATTTAACATTTACGAATTCGCCGTGCAAAAGTCTGTTCTTAGGGTTTTGGAAAGTTGCACGCATTGTAACCGTACCCGTAGAATCATCAACTTTGTTATCTAAAAAGTCTTGAACGCCGTCTAATTCGTATTTTTCACCGTTTTGAAAATACAATTCCACCTTACGTTTTTGACTTGCATCAGTGTCGGATTTTGTCAAAGCAATGTAATCATTTGACTGCATCGGGAAGGTTACATAAATCGGATTTGTGCTGTTAATTGTGGTCAACGAGCCTGAAGTTGGTGAAACATAATTTCCGACAGTAACGTCAATAATACCGATTCGTCCGTCAACAGGAGCTTTGACCGTTGTGTAACCCAAATTTCTGTTTGAATCACTGTAAGTTGATTGAGCAGCTTTTAATTGAGCCCTCAAAGCATTTCTGTTTGCCAAAATCTCATCATAACGAGATTTTGCAATGTAATCTTTTGCAACAAGTTCTTGAGCCCTTGCTAGTTGCTTGTCCGCATATTCAAGTTGTGCCTTGATATTTTGGACATTTGCCCCCGCAACGCTTGAGGCATTTTGGTATTCGGCAGGTTCTATTAAAAATAGAGTTTGTCCCGCTTTAACATAGTCACCTTCTTTAAAGTAACTTTTTTGTAAATAGCCTGAAATTCTTGCCAAAACACTAACCTGATATTTTGAAACTATGCGGGCAGGTACTTCAAAACTCGGCAAAACTTCCCCTTCCGTTATCTTATCAACTACAACTTCGGGGGCTTGGCGTACTCGACCTTTATTTGAAAACATTGCGGAATATACGAAACGCAAGCCTATTGCCGCAAAAATAATTAATGTAATTATTATAATTTTCGACTTCATTATGTGTCTCCCTATCAAAAATTAGAGGTAAATCCTAATCAACGTGTATATTAAGTTTAATATAAATGTCCTTTTTGTGTCAAATTGTTATAAACCTGTTTTGATATATTCTAACATTTTATTTAACGCAACGCTTCTATGCGATATAGAATTTTTCTTTTCTTCTGACATTTCGGCGATTGTAATATTATAACCGTTCGGAACAAATATCGGGTCATACCCGAAACCGTTGACTCCCGCTTGAGAGGTCGCAATACTACCGTTGCATTCACCAATTTCCTGATTTAAAATATTGCCTTCACTATCAACCAATGTCATAGCACAAACAAATTTAGCTTTTCTATTAGTCACGTTATTAAGATTGCCCAGCAGTTTATCAATTCTTTCTTGCGGAGTCGGAGCATATCTTGCCGAATACAGCCCCGGTGCACCGTCTAATGCCTCAACGCACAACCCCGAATCATCTGCCAAAGAGATTTGTTTCGATAATTTTGCAGCCTCTTTTGCTTTAATTGCGGAATTTTCTAAAAAATCCTTGCCGTTTTCAATCGGGTCAAAACCATTCGGCGGTAAAATAAACTCAATCCCCGCCCCCTTTGAAATCTCATTGATTTCATGAACCTTGTGCTGATTTCCCGTTGCAAATACGATTTTAATTTTATTTTCCATATCTTCGTTGCCTCAACTTAAATTCTTCAATACACTCAGCCAATAATTTTTTATCAAAATCAGGCCAATATTTTGGAGTAATCAGGATTTCCGAATAAGCAATTTGCCATAGCAAATAGTTTGAAATTCTCTGTTCTCCGCCCGTTCTGATTAGTAAATCAGGGTCAGGCACTCCTTTTGTATATAAATATTCGGAAATCAAATTTTGAGTGATATTCTCTTCCTTAATCCCGTTATGTACAATTTGTTTAACCGCATTTGTTATTTCATCACGAGAACCGTAATTCAGTGCGATTTGTAAAATTACTCCCGTGTTATTTTTTGTTGTATTAACCGCATTATCGAGGACTTTTTGAAGTTTCTCTGATAACCTTGTCAAATCCCCAATAAATCTGATTTGTACGTTTTCTTTGTGCATTTCGGAAAGTTCATTAGTAAGCGTAACAGCTACCAAATCCATTAAAAAATTGACTTCTTCCTGCTTTCTTTTCCAATTTTCGGTTGAAAAAGCGTAAACGGTCAGATATTTTACACCAAAATCATTACACGCTCTCAAGGCAGTTTTTAAGGCTTCTACACCTTTTTTATGCCCTAGTGCCGAAGGCAGGTTCTTTTCTTTTGCCCAACGTCTGTTCCCGTCCATAATTATTGCAATATGGTTCAGATTTGTTTCCTCTACTATCTTTTTTATTTCTAAATCTGTCATACAATCGCTCCATGTGAGGCATCTTGAACATTTTTCGCATATTTTGCCAAGTACCCCGATTTACATTTAAGTTCAAACGGTTTCAAATTTGCTTTTCGTTTTGCTAATTCCTCTTCTGATACCAAGAGTTTTACGGTTTGAGTATTGATGTTAATCTCAATCTTATCCCCGTCATTAACAAGTGCTATAACTCCGCCTTCCGCCGCTTCTGGTACAACGTGTCCGATACAAATTCCACGAGTAGCACCTGAGAATCTGCCGTCCGTAATCAAAGCACATTTTTTGCCTAAACCTTTACCGACCAAAAGTGAAGTTGGTGCAAGCATTTCACGCATTCCCGGACCGCCTTTAGGACCTTCATAACGAATAATGATAACGTCACCTTTTTTTATCAAGTCGTTTTCTAAAGCTGACATAGCCTCTTCTTCACTGTCAAAAGTTCGTGCAACACCAGTAAACTCGTAACAATCAGAATCCACGCCCGAGGTTTTTATTACACAACCGCCTTGTGCCAAATTTCCGTGCAATACACTCAATCCTGCTTTTGTGTATTTAGAATCTTTATAATAAGGAATAATTGAGGTATCAATTCGAGCCTTGTCGG
>SFZC01000187.1 GCA_004558955.1 bacterium
TTCCAAAATCATCACCGCGGCAACCGCGTCTACCACGGCCTTGCGCTTTTTTCCGCGGGTGTCAGTGACATTGAGGACCTGATGAGCTGCCATAGTGGTACACCGTTCGTCCCACACTTCAACCGGCAAAGAGCAACGCTGGCCCAAACTTTTGGCAAAATCTGTTACATTTGTGATTACTTCGTTGTGGGTTTTTGAGTCACGAACGACTCCACCTTTTTCGATTTTTTCTTTTCCTGCCTCAAATTGCGGTTTAATAAGGCAAATCATTTCGTGAAAATCAGGATTTAGCAAGGTTTTTAGATTTGCTAAAACTTTTGTCAGTGAAATAAAAGACAAATCACTCACGAGCAAGTCTGCGACTTCTTCGCCTTCTGCGTAAATCTCATTAAAAGTGCAAATTTTGAGGTTAGTTTTTTCGATTGTTTTTACTCTTGTGTCCGAACGAATTTTCCAATCGAGTTGTCCGTATCCGACATCTGCCGCATATACAAATTTTGCACCATTTTGCAACAAGCAGTCCGTAAATCCGCCTGTTGAGGCACCCGCATCAAAACAAATTCTATTCTGAACCGTTATATTAAATGTATCAAGGGCTTTTTTTAGTTTAAATCCGCCACGAGAAACGAAAGGCATAGATTTTACTTCGATTTCATATTCTTTGTTAAGGTTAATTTGAAATCCTGCTTTTGTGATGTATTCATCATTTATTTTGACGTTGCCAGCCAAAATTGCGGCACTTGCTTTGCTTTTTGTGTCGAAGTAGCCTAAATCCGTCAAATATTTATCAAGTCTTTCTTTATTTTGCATTGAAGTGAAAAATCCTTTCGGCATTTTTTGTAGTTTCTTGTGCGATAATGTCCGCTGTCGTGTTGCGAAGTTTTGCAATTTCTTCCGCTACATATTTAACATACGCAGGTTGGTTTTCTTTACCTCGGAATGGAACAGGTGCAAGATACGGGTCATCTGTTTCCAATAGCAGGTATTCTATCGGAATTTGTGCGGCAACTTCTTTTGCTTTTATTGCGTTTTTAAAGGTTACAACTCCGCCGAGTGCTATATAAATTCCTTCTTTTATACATTCTTTTGCAAATTCGATACTTCCCGAAAAGCAATGTAGAATAGCTGTTGAATTTTTGTTGTATTTTTTCAGGATTTCCAAAGTGTCCTGATGAGCCTCTCGAGAGTGTATATTTAGCGGTAAATTCATTTGGTTTGCAAATTCAATTTGTTTGATAAAAATCTCTTTTTGTAAATCTTTGAATGACTTGTCCCAATAGTAATCCAAGCCGATTTCTCCGATTCCGATTATTTTCGGATTGTTTTTGATGAGATTTTCCATGTCAGATAAGGTTTTTTCCGTGAAAGTTTTGGCTTCCTCAGGAAAAACTCCGACATACCCGTAAACCTCAGGAAATTTTTTTATAAATTCGTCAACTTCAAATATGTCTTGAGAGTTGCAAGATGGCACAATCGTAATTATTCGTTCCGCTTGGGCAGTTTGCAATGCAAACTCAGGCGGGGTTTCTTTTAACATATTTGCGTGTGAATGTGTGTTTATTATATACGGGTCTTTCATAATTTTGATTATATCACATAAAAAACAGCCCCTACAAAAGTAAGGACTGTTTGTAAATCTTTCTTTTAACTTGCCAAAATATCAGCGGTTGAAGTTGTGTTTAACGGTATAAAAATTGAAACTCCCGGTTTGATTTGTTTCATTACAAATTCTTCTTTTTCAATCGTTACTACTATTCGTATTTTGCCGTCAATAATTTTGGTTTTTATTAGGAATTGGTCTTTGTATTTATTAAGTTTTTGAGCCATTTGTTCAACTTTTTGAGCAAGTTCTTTATTTTCGGGATTTCTTTGAGCTTCCATATACAATTTGTAGTAATCCTTGCCTAAAGTCTTATAAGTGATTAAATCTTTTGCTTTTTCTATTTCATTAAGCAGGTAGGCTTCTTGTTCTTTATCAAAGTTTGGAGTTTTTCTCAAGGTTTCCAGTTTCTTTTCTAAATGTTTTATTTCAAAAGCATTACCTTTTTGTTGAGCCAAAACCTCTTCTCCGCAGAATTGATATTGGTCGAAATCTCCGCCCAAGCCTGCTTTTGCCATAAATGTTTGATTAGTGGCGTTGCCGTCATTACAAGCAAGATGTTCTTTAAATGATGCGATTGCTTCTTCTTGGTTGATATTTCTGAGTTTTTCAATTTGGTGTTGCGGAATGTTGATAGAATTTTGTGTTCCGATATCGTATCTCAATTTGCAACCTTTTGCATACTCACCTAACATTTTGATTGCTCCGTCACGGCAATCATATTGGTTAATAAATTCGGGATATTTGTCAACTAACGGCTCAACAAGTTTCAAAAATTCTTCATTTTTTATATTCTTTTTCCCGATGTCAAAAAGATGATCTTCTGCCATTTTTGCAAAATCAGCACGCATTTCAGTGCTCATTTTAGGCGGTTTCATGCTATCAAAGCCCATTATCGTACAATCTCGGATAACAGTATTGTTATCTCCGCTTTTTATTTTGTTCAACATATATTCTTTTGTCAGTTGTTCTTTTTTAGTGAAGGTTAGAGTTTCTCTAATCAGAGCCTCTCTTGCGTGAGTTGCTTCGTGCTTGATTACGTTAGGCAAGTCAAAAGCACCTTCCCTATAAGCGTTTTCGTTAATTGAAATCTTGTGGTAATAATTATTATATCCGCCACCTTGCTCGATATTTTCTTTTGTAATTTCAATTTTTGGACGTAGTTCTTCAGGAATTTTGTACTCATCAAACGCTTCTTTAGCCAAAGTATTCACTTCCTGACTGATTTCTTCGCTTGTCATATTAGCACGTCTTATACCTTCAGGAGTTTTTGAAAATTCCTTTTGGGTTACAATTTTTTCTTTGATTTGTTCTTTTTGTCTTAAAATTACTCCTTTAAGTTCTTTAGCACGTTGTGTGATATTTTCTTTTTTGAATTGGAAAAGAAGAGCCTTGCGACCTTCTTTTGTCGTAAATAATGACAAAATTTCCTTCATTGCTTCTTTATTTGTCATTACTTTTTCTGATGCTTGCAATCGTTGAGGTTGTGTTAACTTATTGGTTTTTAGAGTTTCCATAAGTTTGGCTTCCTTAACAACTTTTGCACTGCTTCTTAAACCTATGGCGGTTAAGTAAGTGTTAATCGTGCCTTCTCCCAAGCCTTTAAAACCTTTTTCTGCTTGGTCATAATCACCGTTTTGGAGATCGGAAGAGC
>SFZC01000188.1 GCA_004558955.1 bacterium
CCGTAACTTTGCAATCTTTAATCGACAATTCATCAACAAATAAATATTACGACATCATCATTTTAAATACTAATATTAATCCAAGATATAAAGATATGCTATACAGTATGTTACCTAAAAATTTTAGTTTGAGATTTTATGATATCGATTATTTCATAAATGAAAACTTTAATAACATTGTATTAAAACCTAAAAATAATTGGTCTGTAGCAATGTACTACAGAATGTTTATACCATTAATTATGCAAAAGTATGATAAAGTTTTGTATTTAGATTCAGACATTGTTTGTAATAAAAAAATAGATAAATTGTTTATTATTGATAGTGAAAATAGTTACGCATTAGTAGTAAGAGATACTATTTCCGCAGTTTTGGACTATCCGAAAAATAAAGTCAGATTATTTTATATGAAAAATGAACTGAAACTTTCAAATAGTTACAACTACTTTAACTCTGGAATGATAATGTTTAATATTAAAAATATTAATATTGATACATATATATCTGATTTTAAAAAATCATTAAAAACACTAAATTTGTTGTACCCAGATCAAGATTTGTTAAACATAATCCTTGAAAATAAAATAAAAATTATTCATTCTAAATATAACTACTTAAATGGAGAAATAGCTTGGAATAAAAATTATATTAATTTGCTATCTGGAGAATATTATACAGAATTTGTTGAAGCAATGAATGCCCCGATAATAATTCATTATACTTCACCTATGAAACCTTGGAATACACCAAGCCAAGATTATGCACATGTATTTTGGCATTATGCCAGAAAAACACCGTTTTATGAAGAAATTTTATATACAAATATTTTAGATAAATCAAATAAAAAATTTAGAAATTCTATTAAAAATATTAATTTAAAAAAGAAACTTTATTTTAATTATTACAGGTGCAAAATACTATCCTTCATTACAAATGGAAAAACTCAAAGACACTATAAAGACAAAACAAGACTTTTAAAACAAAGAGTTAGAGAAATAAGAGAATTAAATAAATTTTAATTAAAAGAAAGAAGTTAGGATAAATGCTCACTAAGCGAGAATGCGAGGTTATGCGATTGGTTTCGCAAGGGTTTACCAATGCCGAAATCGCAAACATTTTACAAATCAGTTTCCACACCGCAAAAGCTCACGTTGCGGCGGTGTTGCGGAAATTGAACGTCAAAAATCGTCTTCTCGCCGCCCTAAAATTCAGTTACATTCCATAAGACTGGTTTGGCAAAGGTCACAATGTCCCCAAGCCCTCGTCATTCTGAAAAGATTAAAAATCGAGCAATTTTAATTGCGTAGATTTTATCTTATTCAGAATCTGTTTCAATAAATATCAAGCTTGTACAATCTTGTTTGTTGTATAATTTTTAATAATAAAAATAAGGTGGTTCAAAATGGGTTATAAAATATTATCAAAAAAAGAAATCTGTCCTAACCAATATGAAATTACTATCGATGCTCCATACGTCGTTAGAAACGCAAAAGCAGGACAATTTATTATCTTCAGAGTTGAACAAGACGGCGAAAGAGTTCCGCTTACCATTGCCGACATCGACAAAGAAAAAGGTGAATTAACTCTCGTTTTCATGGCTGTCGGTTATTCAACCAAAAAACTTGCTCAACTTAACGTTGGCGATGAACTCGTTGATATCGTGGGTCCTCTAGGCAAGCCGACCGACATCAAAAAATACGGAACTGTCGTTTGCGTAGCCGGCGGATACGGTGCCGCACCTTGCTATCTAATATCAAAAGCCTTAAATGAAGCCGGAAACAAAGTCTATATGATTTCAGGTGCAAGAACAAAAGATTTATTATTCTGGGAAGACAAAATGAAAACCGCTTCGACTGAATTATATCTGACAACAGATGACGGTTCTTACGGAATAAAAGGTTTCGGAACAACAGTATTGCAAGAGATTATAGATAGAGAAAAAGTTGACTATGTAATCGCTGTCGGTCCTATGCCTATGATGAGAGCAGTTGCAGAGCTTACTCGTGATAAAGGAATTTACACCGAAGCAAGCATGAACCCGATTATGGTTGACGGAACAGGCATGTGCGGTGCTTGTCGTGTAACCGTTGGCGGTCAAACTAAATTTGCTTGCGTTGACGGCCCTGATTTTGATGCTCACAAAATTGATTTTGATGAAGTTATCAACAGGACAAGAATTTACAAAGACCAAGAACGCAAACGTTGCGAAAGTTGTAATTTATTAAAACAAGCAGACAAAGTATAGGAGAAAATAAATGGGTAAAAATGATATTCCGGTATGTCCACTAATCAGTATCGGTTCAGGAATTGATATGATTTGCAGCCAAACAAAATGTGCGTGGTATGTTCCAAGCGTTCAAAAATGCTCAATGTATCTATTGGCATACAATGCTTTGCTTGACGCTAACCAAAAACAAAGAGCAAAAGCCCAAGCTGCCACTGCACACAAATAAAAAATTTAAAACACTATGAAAATTGCACTATGTATAAAGCAAGTTCCCGATACAACGGACATCAAGTGGACCGAAAACAACACAATTCAAAGAGAAGGCGTTGAAAGCATTATAAACCCGTACGATGTCTATGCGGTTGAACTTGTTCTTAAGTTAAAAAAAGAAAATAAAAACACCGAAATTACAGTATTTACAATGGGACCGCCTCAAGCCGAAGACATGTTGAGAAAGGTTCTTGCATTAGGCTGTGACAATGCGGTGTTAATTTCAGATAAAAAATTTTCAGGAGCAGACACTTATGCAACAGGTCTAACGATTTCCCGTGCTATAAGATACGCCAAACCTGATTTTGACCTGATAATTTGCGGACAATTTGCCGTTGACGGCGACACTGCTCAGACTGGACCAAACATTGCAAATTTCTTATCGCTCCCGCAAGTTACATACGTCAAAGATTATGTAAAATACGAAAACAAAGAATTGACACTGACAAGAGAACTTGAAGACGGAATAGAAACAGTTGCGGTAAAACTTCCCGCACTCATCTGTGTCATCAAACAGAATTTTGAACCTCAACGAGCTAAAATCGCAGGGGTAATTTCGGCAAGCAAAAAAGAAATCAAAGTTTGCACAATGACTGATTTAGGATTAAGTCCTGAAAACGTAGGGATAAAAGGCTCACCGACATTTGTAAGTAAAGCGTTCCGCAATCTTCCTTCACACGAGGCTCAAAAATATCAACTCGGAGTGAGCGAAAGTGTAGATTTGTTGAAAAGTAAAATCATTGAATTTGGAGCAAGTAAAAATGCCTGAAAACAACGAACACAAAGGAATATTGATTTATGCACAACTGACAAGAGAGGAATTTATCCACACGGTATTTTTTGAACTTGTCGATAAAGCAAAAGAACTTGCTCAAAAACTCGGAGGAGTTGAGGTTAATGCGGTAATTTTTACCCGCAAAAATTTGGTTTACACCTACAAAGAAGCGTTTGAAAACAAAGGCTTAAACAAGGTTTATTATTTTGAAGACGACAGTTTCAAGAATTACAACACTGAAACGTATTCAAAACTCATAATCAATTTGATAAATCAAATTAAACCTGAAATAATGCTAATCGGAGCAACAAATCAAGGAAGAGACCTTGCCCCAAGAATTGCAAGTGCGTTGGGTACAGGTTTAACCGCTGATTGTACGGGGCTTGATATTAACGAAAACGGAAGACTTGCCGCAACTCGTCCGACTTTTGGCGGACAACTTATGGCTACGATTTTATGCAAAACCTTCCCACAAATGGCAACAGTTCGCCCAAAAGTTTTCAAAACAAATCCGGAAACAAATTTCGTACAAACCGAAATGATACAATGCCCGATAAACATTGATATAACTTCACCAAAATACAAAATTCTCGATTTTAAAAAGACTGTTGAAAACGAAATTAACAACCTTGATTCTGCGGAAATTATTGTAGCGGGCGGAAAAGGTTTGAAAAATAAAGAAGGCTTTGACCTGCTTCAAAAATTTGCCGATAAAATTGGCGGAACATTGGCGGCGTCAAGAGGTGCGGTGGAGCTGGGACTTGCTCCGGCAAGTATTCAAGTTGGACAAACGGGTAAAACCGTTACTCCTAAATTGTACATTGCCTGCGGAATTTCGGGAGCAATTCAGCACACAATCGGAATGACGGGTTCTGAGCATATCATAGCAATAAACAATGATGAAACCGCTCCAATATTTGAGATTGCTGATACTGGAATTGTCTGCGATGTTTTCAAAATTATTCCCGAATATTTGGAACAAAATTAATAAATATATAAGGCTATGTCACAACAAACAGTTGATAAATAGCCATTTTTATAGGGGAGTATCAGAACTCCCCTACAAACTGTTATTTGCAGTTATCTATACTCAT
>SFZC01000050.1 GCA_004558955.1 bacterium
TCCGATCTAATATCTATTCCAATTTCATCTTCATTCTGAGATTCTTCGTGGCGATGTTCTACTCGGTAGAATGGGTGTCGGATGGAGTCAAATGGGTGATAAAGCACAATCCGGTGTATGCGTACATCTATGTGATGCGTCAATGCGTGGTGTATGGTCAGTGGCCGGAGAGGATGTACCTCATACAGATGGTTGCGTGGGCATTCGGGATGCTTGCCTTTGGAATCCTGATATTCAAAAAATATGAGAATGAAGTAGTGGAGAGATTGTAGTGGGAAAGACGCAGCAGATAATTGAGCGAAGAGTGGACGAACTACGGCAGAACATGTTCGTCATTCATCAGCTTGTGATACGTGATAAAAAAAGAAGCCTGTCATCCACCTTTATGGGCGAGTTGTGGGAAGTGATCAACCCACTCATTAATATGGTGGTGATGGTGTTGGTGTTTGGAAAGATGATAGGTAATAACACAATTAACAGATTTCCATTATTTGTTTTAACCGGAACTGTAATTTATGAGTTATTTACATCTGGCACGACTATGTGCCTAGATTGCCTGATAGAAAATAAGGGATTTCTTTTAAAAACAAAGATAGGGAAAAATGTATATGTACTAGAAAAAATATTATTAGCATATAGAAACTTTCTGTTCTCGTTGTTAATTTATTTCTTCGTTATTGCATTATATAGAATTTCGCCAAGTGTAACGTGGTTGTTTGTGATCATAGATATTTTGTTATTGTTTATTTTAATGCTTGGAATTGGAAAAATACTTGCAATTATAAATGTTACATTAGCTGATGTCACATATTTTTATAAAATATTTACACTCATGTTAATGTATGGTTCGGCTATTTTTTATCAAGTCGATAGGTTATCACCGTTAATGCAAAAATGTATGCTTGCAAATCCTTTGTATATTGCTATTACAATAGCTAGAAGTTGCATAATGAATAATTTAGTCCCTGACATAAGTTTGTGGTTAATACTAGGCGGATATGCAAGTTCTGTATATGTGATAGGTACTATTTTCTTGAATAGTCGGATTGAAGACATAATAGCGGAAATGTAGTAAACAGAATGTTCAGTAAGAAAGTAAAAACATGTTCGAAAACATAAAAAAACTTTTTGAAGGAAGAAAAATCTATAAAGAATTAAGAAGGAAAAGTAATAATTATAGAATTTATATTAGTCAACATCCAGCGATTGGGGATGCATATGTTATTGGTTCATATTTAAAAAATTATTTTACAGAGGGAGATATTTTAACCTACATCGGGAGTGCTTCAAAAAAAATTTATGAGTTATACCAATTTAGTAATTTGATTGAATTATCGCAGAATCAAACGAATGCATTAATTAAATATTTGCAGTTCATGGAGATTGCAGAAGATAAAGTTTTAATATTGCATTATCAAGCGATTGAAGAGCATTCCGGAATTTCATTTCGATTTAATGGGATACATGGATTAAGTTTTTCTGATTTGTTGGAAATTATGATTTTTAGAGGATATGGATGTGATGATAGAGTTTATCCTATACAAAAAAAATACAAAAATTATGACTTAGTTGAAAAAAACAATAGTGTTATTTTTTTCCCATATGCAAATACATTGCATGTGCCATCAATGCTTTTTTGGAATCCAATAATAGAGAAATATGTCAGTGAAGGGAAAAAAGTATATACATATATTTTTGGAGATGAGAAAGCAATACAAGGTACAATTCCGATAAGCTGCGAGCTTGAACAGATTTATGGTTTGGTTGAATATGCGGGGGAAATTGTTGGAGTAAGAAGTGGAATTATGGATTTAATTAGTCAGGCACAATGCAAAAAAACGATATATTATCCAATTTTTGGCGCTGAGTCTTGGATTAATGGGTCTATTATTGATTTTTGGTCACTAAATAAAATGGGGTATAAAGTGGAATGTAAGGAGATTGAATGGAAGTGATGGAATTTATTAAACGTATTGGAGAAATGATTGTTGGCTTAGTTTATTGGAGTTACTTGGTTAGAAGTGTCCAAGAAGTCGGTAATACAGCAATAATATTGATACCTAACAGTGCAAAGGAGGATGAAAACTATGCAATAGATTTAGTTGAAACATTAATAAAACAAAAAGAGTATGACAATGCATTTCTATTATTGGGCAATCAAATTAAAAGGATTGAATCTATAGAAATAGAGCATAATCCTAAAATTTTTTCTTCGAGGATAAATCAATTATTTGAAAACGGATTGAAACAGTTTTATTTGTATAAAGATTTTGATTCGAGATTTTATTATGCATCATTATGTGAGCCGTTTCGAAGAAATGGTCATTATTTAATTGGAGTTCATGGAATGGATAGGAGGGAAATCTTTGCAAGAGGAGTATATGGAATTGCAATCGAAAATGGAACAAATATTAGATGAAAAAATGAAAATTGCAAAAAATGGAGAGCGTGTGTGGAACAAAGTTAGAAAAAAGTTATTAAAAAAAAATGATTTTATTTTATTGTTTCCGAATGACAAAGAAGAAATTCTAAGATATGGAATGAAGTATATGGATGCATTTGCAATTAGAAATTCAATTGAAGGAATTTGTGTATGTACAGATAGTGTATATGTCAAAAAAAATATAGATAGATATGCTAGCTCGTTACATCAAGTAATTGAATTAAACAAAGAAGATGTTGATGCTCTTATTACATATTATTCTTATTTTCCGTTTGAAAAAAATTTTGAAATAGTTTCATTTTCTAAACCATTTTGCAGGGATGCCTCAAATATGATTGGAAAGAATGGAATAACGGAACAGGAATTAATTGCTATAGGAGTTTATAAATTGATTCCATTTCAAAACATGTAAGGAGTTGTAAGGAGTTGTAAGGATGTTTTATAGATATCTAGTGGAAAAAAATCCTAACGTAAAATACGAATATGAGAGATATGTACAAGAAAATCTTCAAGAACATTATACAAATCGATTAAAGCATTGGAGAATTCTGCTTAGTTTGAATTGGCATTATAGAGTTAGAAAAAAAACACAACCATTATTATTTTGGGATCAAGGCTCCTATCTTACAACAAAACAAGACGAAGAATGCAAAAAAGAGTATGTTCCTGAAGGTAGAGATATTGTAGGAGATGTTTATAATGGTTCGCTGAAACCTGCTTGTGAAATATATGAAAAAATAATGAATGATTTTCCAACTGCAACAAAATTGTTAGTATGTCCATATTCAGGAACGGGGGATGTTTATTTAGTTGGACTATATCTGCAGAATTACATAAAAAAACAAAATATTAAAGATTATGTATTGGCAGTAATTGGAAGAGCAAATTATAAAGTGGCAAATTTATTTGTAATTAATAATGTGGTTCAGATATCGCAAGATGAAGCGGATAAACTGACATATTTATATATGGTTGTGGGAGATGAGTTTGAAGGTATAGGAATTATGCATCATGATCCTATGCAAAATTATTGTGGAATTCTCGAAAATTTAAGAAATGTAAAAGAAACAAGATTTGTGGATATGTATATTTATAATGTTTTTTGCTGTAATGTCCAAGATGGTAAACAACTACCAGAATTTAATTATGAAAGTAAAAGAATTGCAGATCTTTTTTTTAAGCATAGATTAGAGCCTAATAATACGGTTGTGCTTTCGCCATATGTAAATACATTGCCTGCAATCCCACCTTGGGTTTGGGTAGAACTTGCTAAAAGATTAAAACTGGAAGGCTATGTTGTTGGCACTAATTGTGGCGGACCATCAGAAAAAGCAGTTGAGGGTACAATTGAACTTCGGTTTGATTATGATATTTCTGTTCCAGTACTAGAAAAATGTGGATATTTTATTGGTATAAGAAGTGGTTTTTGTGACATTGTAAGTTCAGCAAAATGCAAAAAAATAATTATATATCAGCCATATATTTTCTGGGGAGATGGGACTAATTTAGATTATTTCTCTTTGAATAAAAATGAACTGTGTGATGATGCAATTGAAATTGAATATGAAGGTATTCAATTTTATAAGATGATAGATCAAATTATAAAATGTGTAAAGGAATAAAAAGATGAACGTAGAATACATAGTTGTACAAGCTGGTGGAAAAGGAACTAGAATGAAGCAGTTGACTTATAACAAACCTAAAGCGTTAGTTCCTATAAACAATTTGCCTATGATTTTTCATTTGTTTCGCCAATTTCCTAATCAAAAATTTATTATTATTGGTGATTACAAATATGAGGTTATGGAACGATATTTGAAAGCGTTTGCGCAAGTTAATTATAAATTGATTGATGCTAGAGGAAAACAAGGAACTTGTGCTGGGATAAGGGAAGCAATCAAAATTATACCAGAGAATAACTCGTTTATGCTTATATGGAGTGACCTTATTCTCCCTCAAAATTATGAATTTCCGCAAGCGGAAAAGAATTATGTGGGAATATCAAAAGGATTTACATGTAGATGGAAATTTGAGAGAGGAAGGTTTAAGGAAGAACGTAGTAGAGAGAATGGAGTTGCAGGACATTTTATTTTTAAGAGTAAATCAGAAATTAGTAGTGTGCCAGAAGATGGCGAATTTGTTAGATGGCTTAGTGTTAGTAATATCGTATTTGACAAACAAAATTTGGTTGATACAAATGAGTATGGCTTAATAGAAGATCTAAGTAATTTAGAAATAAGTAAGTGCAGACCATTTAATCGAATGATATTTGAAAAAGATCGAGTCATTAAGGAACCAATAGATCAGCAAGGAAAAGATTTAGCGGTAAGAGAAATTGCGTGGTATGAAAAAATTAAAAATGAAGGATATAGAAATATACCAATCATATATAGTACCACCCCTTTGATTTTAGAACGAATACGAGGAAAGAATATTTATGAAATAGATTGCTCATATGAAGAAAAATATAACATCTTAAAAGAATTAATAGAGTGCTTAAGTGAAATTCATAAAATGGAACAATGCGATGCTGATAGAAATAGTTATTATGATGCCTATATTGGCAAAACATTTGCAAGATTGGAAAAAGTGTACGATTTGGTTCCGTTTGCTCATGATAAGTATATTGTTATAAATAATACTAAGTGCTTAAATGTGTTTTTCTGTAAAGAAGAATTGGAGCAAGAGGTTATGAAGTTTATGCCACAAAAGTTTGAATTGATACATGGGGACTGTACCTTTAGTAACATGATGTTAAGAGAAGACGGTTCGCCAGTAATGATTGATCCAAGAGGGTATTTTGGCAAAACTGAATTGTTAGGGGATCCGGCATATGATTGGGTTAAATTATATTATTCCATAGTTGGAAATTATGATCAATTTAATTTGAAAAGGTTTACTTTAAAAATAGAAAAGGATCATGTTGATTTAGAAATTGAATCAAATCACTGGGAAGATATGGAAGAGGATTTCTTTAAACTGTTAGAGGGAAAAGTAACTCAATATCAAATGAAATTATTGCATGCAATAATATATTTATCACTAACCACCTATGCGTGGCAGGATTATGATTCGATTTGTGGGGCATTTTATAAAGGATTGTTATTATTGAATGAAGCGATAGAGGAGCGCAAAAACTAATGAAAAGAGAATATTTTGAAGACGTATTAGCTGTGATAAAAGAATCTATTGAATCAGTAGATGAATCTGTGTATACAGATTTGATCAATGAATGCGTAAAAACTTTGAAAAATGGTGGAAAAATAATTGCGAGTGGCTTGGGAAAAAATGTTCCAATTTGTGAGAAGTTTGTTGGAACTATGAATTCTATGGGATTGGATGCACGCTTTTTGCATACAAATACAGCTATGCATGGTGATTTAGGAGTAATCAGATCAGAGGATTTGTTAATATTATTGTCCAAAAGTGGAAATACAAGAGAGTCTGTGGAACTTGCAGAGCACTTATTGGACAGAGGAACAGATATGTGGCTGATGACATTCAGCACTGATTGTAAATTAGCGAACATCTGTAATAAGCAACTTATTATGAACTTAGAAAATGAAGGTGATAAATGGGATATTATTCCAAATAATTCAACCAGTGTATACTTGATTTTATTGCAGGGACTCGCGTTGGATATTGCAGAAAGAATGGGCGTCACGTTAGATGATTTTAGAGTTAATCATCCAGGTGGGGGAATAGGAGCAAAGTTAAGAAATGAAAAGTAATCATAGAATGTCATCCTTGGGGAAAACCTGGTTGTTTGATTTGGATGGTACGATAGTAAAGCACAATGGATACAAAATTGATGGAACAGATAGTTTATTAGATGGTGCAAAAGAATTTTTAGACGCATTGCCTGAAAATGACAAGATTATTTTTTTGACATCCAGAACAATGGAATATCAAGAGGATACATTAAAATTTTTGTTTGATGAAGGAATTCGATATGATCAGATTATATTTGGTCTACCATATGGTGAAAGAATTCTAGTAAACGATGAAAAACCATCCGGATTAAAGATGTCATACGCAATAAGTACGAAACGTGATGTGTTTATGCAGGATGAGTTTATAATAGATGACACTTTGTAATGATAAAATGGTAAGGGGAAAGATGGTATCAAAAATAATAAATTTAAAAGATCAATGTATTGGTTGTGGAACATGTGAAAAAGTGTGCCCAATAGGGGCAATTAGCATGATCGTCGATGGGCAAGGTTTTAGAACACCTTATATTGATGGGAATAAGTGTATTAATTGTAATCAGTGCGAGAAGGTATGTCCTCAGATTGAGTACTCTTCGACGAATTATGAAAATCCTAACTGCTATGGAGTGATTGCACCGGAAGAGATTTTGGAGAAAAGCTCTTCTGGTGGAGCGTTTTCCGTGTTATGTGATTATGTTTTTGAAAGAGATGGATATGTATGTGGCGCTGCTTATGACAGTGATTTTAGAAGTGTATCGCATATAATGATATCAAATAAAGAAGAACTATATAAATTACGTGGCAGTAAATACGTGCGATCAGATCTAGGAAATATTTTTAATGAAATTAGAGAAAAGTTAGAGAATGATGAGTATGTTCTTTTTTCTGGAACACCTTGTCAAGTTGTTGCACTTTATAATGTTTTGGGGAAAGAATATGAGAAGTTGGTGACCGTAGATTTTATTTGTTCGGGAGTTCCGTCTGAATCAATATATAAAAAATATATTGATGAAATAGCACAACAAAAAGTGATTAAATCTGTAAATATGAGACCTAAAATGTATGGGTGGGATATAGATGGCATACAAGTTAATTTTGATGATGATACAGAATATATCAAACATGGAATTAGGGATCCGTATTTTAAAGCATTTTTGAATAAGATAATGAATTATCAGGCCTGTTATGATTGTCAATTTGCTCTTTTCCCGAAAAAGGCTGATTTTACAATTGGTGATTTGTGGCATGCACAAGAATTGTATTTTCGAGATGATTTTGAAGATGGAATTAGTTGCCTTATAACAAATAGCGATAAAGCAGATATAATATTTAAAGGAATACAGACAAATTTTAGTGAGGCAAAAAAGATTCCATTAGAATTTATAAAAACACATAATATGATAATAAAAAATAGACGCATACCATTAAGCAGAAAACGATTCTTTTCACTACTGAATGAGGGAATGTTGTTTTCAACAGCTGTGGATTATGCAATAAACTGGAAATTTGATGTAGCGATTACTGGGTGTTGGACGGTACACAATTATGGAGGCTTGTTAACATATTATGCGCTATATAGACTGATAAAAAGTTTCGGGATGAATGTAATTATGGTTGAAAGAAGAGTAAACATTCCGGGGTATGATATTCCTAAAATTAGTAATGTTAGAGAAGCATTATATCCATATTATGATGTGGCACGAATTCATAAATCACTTGACGATCAAAGGGAGTTAAATGTGCGTGTGAAAAATTTTGTGTCAGGATCAGATCAAATATGGAACTATAAATTGATGCGTGCAGATGATATTGATTCATATATGTTTGATTATGTTGCTGGATATAGAAAAAAGATTGCATATGGTGCTTCATTTGGAAGTGATAGCTTTAATGGTACAGCAGAAGAAAAAAATAGATTTCAGCAATTGATCAGCAAATTTGATGTTGTATCTACGCGAGAAGATTCGGGAAAGGATATTTTAAAAGAATTTGGTATAAATGCTCAATGTGTTCTAGATCCAGTAATGTTAGTTGACAAGAATATTTTTGACGAATTGGCCTCAAAGGCACTCGTAAAAATGAATGGTGGAAATTATATGTTTACATACTTTGTTCTACCTAATAAATCTAAAATAGGTTTTGAAAAAATCGCAGAAAAATTGGATGTGCCACAGCTCAATACAATTAATTGTGATAGGCAAATGCTTGAAAGACTCAATTTGCTTGCTGAATGGGAATATCCATATGAGGAAAATTTAAAACTCGAAGATTGGTTGTGTTATATAAAAAATAGTTTATATGTAATAACAGACTCGTTTCACTGTGTATGTCTGTCGCTAATATATCATAAAAATTTTATTTTTATAAAAGGAGATGCAACTGAAAAAACTGGGTTACAAAGGGTAACATCATTATTAAATAAAGTGGGATTGCTGAATCATATTGTAGAAAATGCGAAAGAAGCATTATCCTTTGTAGAAAATAATGAATTCAATATTGATTTTGGGAAAGTGGAGGAACTGCTTGCTCCATATAGATGGCAAAGTAGAAATTGGTTAAGAAAAGCGTTAATAGATGAAGAAGAATAATTTGTAGTGGGTATTAACGAACATGATGCTATTGAGAAAATTATTTTACAATCTATAAATGTGCAAAATCAAGAACTTGCTTATTCATAAATATCAATGAAAAAGTTACAACTTTTGATTTTTTTTAATGCAACAAAAAAAAGAATGAAGATATTTCGAAGCAATTAAACCTAGCATTGAGAGGAGCAGATTATGAAATACTCACACAAACAAAATATGAAATTGATAATATTTGATTTTGATGGAACGATTGCTGATACATCAGAAGGGATTTTAGATGCTCATCGATTTGTACTAAATACGATGGGGAGAGAAGTACCTTCTGAAGAAGAATTACGTGGAGTTATCGGTGCAAATTTGCTAACAACTTATATCGAAAAATTTGGATTCTCTGATTTAGATGCTAGAGTTGCTGTAAGGGTATATAGAGAACGATATGCTGAAGTTGGAATCCATAAAGCTATTCTATATCCAGGCTTTGTTGATGTGATTAAGAATCTGAAGAACAAAGGTTATAAAATAGGAGTTGCTACTTTAAAAGTGGAGGATTTTGCAAAGAGTATGCTGAATGAAATGGAAATTGTAGATTATTTTGATGCAATTTGCGGCATGGATTCGAATGATAGCTTTAATAAGGCTGGATTGATATTGAAATGTTGTGATTTATGTGGTTGTGAAAAAAGAGAAACCACACTTGTAGGAGATAGCAAAAATGATTTTATTGGCGCTCAGCAGGCTCAAGTTGATTTTATTGGTGTAACTTACGGTTTTGGCTTTAAGGCAGAAGAAAAGTATGAATTCCAGACAGTGGAAAACTGCAAAGATTTGATGCGGATATTTTGAACTTGAATTATCAGATATGAGATGTTTTGGTGTACCAGTAAACTATCGGACAAGTATTAAGGATAATTCTAAAAAAGGAAAATGAAAAACAAAGTTACTGGTAATCATTGGAGGGAAATAAAGGATGAAATGGATTGTTCTTTCAGATTTACACATGAAATATAATAATTTTGCAACAAAACAAGCACAAGATGAATTGATTAAGACATTAGCGAAAGAAAAGGGAAATATTTCTTTTGTTCTTATTACAGGAGATTGTTTCCTTAAAAATGAAGGTGATATAAATGAAATTAATCAGTATATTAGAAAAATAGCGCATGCTTGTGGTATTAAAATAAACAGAGTTATTTTATGTCCGGGAAATCATGATATTAATAGAAGATTGGAACCGCGGAATGCTGAGATTACACAGTATCGTGAACATGGTGGGGAACTGCCCGATATGGATATGTGCTTGGAGGCGTATGGAAAGTTTAAAGAATTATATGTGATGCTTTCTGGAAATAGTTATAAACCATTTATTGTAAAATGTATTGACAATTTTAGAATAATTACCGTTGATTCGTGTTTATTATCGATGGATGATAATGACTACGGACATTTGAATGTAAATTTTGCTGATTTATGTAATATAAAACTTGAAAAAGATGACAAAATAAACATTGTAATGATGCATCATGGAGTTGAGTGGCTTCAGCCGGAAGCAGGCAGACAATTTCAGTTTTGGTTAGTGAAAAATAATGTTAAGCTGGTATTCTGTGGCCATAATCATACTCCTGGAATGAGTGTGTTGACAGAAGCAATTTCAGATCATGGAATAGCGCGAGATGGTATTCCGCAATTCACATGCGGATGTGCACTTTCTAATAGTTTTTCAACACCAGTTTTTCTTATGGGAGAGTATATTGAGAATACAGAAGAAGATTATAGAAAAACTGAAAAACAGGATATACAAATTACTTTGTATGAGTATCAGGGAAACTCAAGATGGGAGATTGCCAATAGTAAATTACGAAGCTTTGAATCCGGTATTTATAGAGAAAGCAGGGTTGGAGGTTTAATAAAAAATACATATGATATTCCGATAGTCTATAAGTCTATATATGATTTACCTGAGGAGCACATAGTAAAAGAAATAGAAAATGGTAAAAAGATTTATTTTTATGGACTAAGGGGCAGACGATTTTTGCAAGGTAATTCAAAGATATCAGATGCAATATATAAGAAGAAAAATCAAATAGAATTTAAAATATTAGTTTCAGATCCTTATAATGCGAATATTGAGAGAAGGTTAAAAAATGTTGAGAAGTTTTCAAAGCAAGATGCATTGGAAAGGCAATGGAAAACTATTTACGAGGATATAAAAAATCTGCGAGATAATTTCCCGAAATATTCATCATGGGGAATTCGGTTTCATAAACAACCATTATATTTTCGATTTATTATGACCGATGAGCATGTTTATTTTGGATTTTATACGGAACAACCAAGCTCGAAGTCTGCTATGTTCTGTTATTCGAATAGGTCATCAATGTATGGAAGTCTTAGCGCTTTTTTCAATACAGAATGGGAAAATGCGAATGATTCATTTTCACAAATCATTCCAGATAGATGTAGCTTTGTTTTGGATCGTTTTGAAATGAAACCGTCATTGGTAATTAATTTGACATCCGAATGTAATATGGATTGTAAGTATTGTCCAGATGGCGGCGAAAATTTGAAGAAATGTAGCGAATTATGTGGAATTGAACAGATTAAATACTTATTATCGGCATATGCAAACTATTATAAAGCGAATAAGTGGACAGAGAAAAAGGTGGTTCGAATTACAGGAGGCGAGCCATTGCTTGTAGAAAATCGCCTGATAGAAACATTGAAGCATGCTAAAAAAGAAGAATATGAGAAGATCGTTTTGTGTACGAATGGCCTTTTGATGCAGAAGTGCTATGAAAACTATCCAGAGGTGTGGGAATCGGTTAAGAAAATTCTTTTGCTAAAAATCAGTTTGGATTCTTTGCAACCGAAGGTGTTTCATGAATTGACAGGATCAGATAGTTTGGATAGTGTGATGGAGAATATCAAATTTGCGAGAGATAAAGGATTTAAGATCGAACTGAATTTTGTCGCAAAAAAACAAAATGTTCAAGAGATTGAAGCAGTATTTGACTATGTGCAGCGAATGAAACTTGTTGGGGTAAAAGTGCTTACGGTTAATGATTTTGGTAAACGAATTAAACCGGATGATGTTGAGACAGAATTAAATGCTTTGATAGAGAAGTTACGTCAAAAGGGTTATGAAGAAACAGGATTGTATGTCCATAATAATAAGGGTATTTATATGAAAAGATTTATTCATAACGGATGCACCCTGACGATTGTGGATCATATGAATCGAAAAGATTCGGTTACACCTAGAAGAACATACAGTGAGGCTTGTCAGAATTGTGAATTTTATCCGGATTCTTATGAAGTTCATGAAGGAAAAAACAAACCGTGTGCAACTGGAATTATGAGTTTGACAATGCGTGCGGATGGAATGTTAAGCTTTTGCAGAATGAGAGAGAACAAAACACTTTGTTTGAAAGACAAAAATATGAGGGAAGTGCAGGAAATGTTACAGCAGGAACTTCAAGAATTTAAAAAGTGTTATCATTATGCGTTAAGCGAGGAGAAGAATGAAGAAATATAATGTAGGATTTATATCTGGTTTTTTTGATATACTTCATGAAGGACATATTCAAATTTTAGAACAAGCAAAGTCGTGTTGCAACCAGTTGATTGTTGCAGTTGGAACAGATGAGTTCATGCGAATAAGAAAAGGGCGCGAACCAGTTCTTAGTTATAATGAACGGGTTCAAATCGTAAGAGCAATTAAATATGTTGATATGGTTGTAGCAGAAGAAGATTTAGATAAAATTGCAGCTTATCAAAAGTATAAATTTGATGTTATGTTTGCGGGCGATGATCATGAACATGAAGATATATACGTGAGGGAGGCTAAAATTTTAAAAGATCAGTATGGAGTTGATACTATTTATATTAAGAGAAGTGATGTATCATCTACAAAAATTCGAGAAAGGGTTTGTATGATTCAAAATAAAGCTTTTTGAGTCATCACAATAAATCAACCGCCCCATTATATATTGGGGCGGTTGAAGGATAAGGTCTAATTAATTATGAGATGTAGGTTTTAATTCACCGTAGATGCGTTTGTATTCTGCTAATTCCGCATCTCGATCAGCAATTTTGCCCTGCTGTTGTTTTATGGTTCTCTTTAGTGCATCATTTTCGTGAATGACCTCGAATATTTCATCAGTGCGTAATTTAAGAACAGGTTCTGTCATGTTGTACACCTCCTGACATAAATCTTTGTTTGAATAAGAAACTCTGAACATAGACTTCTGAAGAAGATCCAAGATAAGATTTTTCTCGAAGTCGGATAGAAATCCGTCAGCGATTTCCTGATCTAAGATAAGTATAGTTTCCGTGAAGAAGGAAGTCAATTCTTCTTTTGACTTCTGAAGCTTTTTTTCAAGTGAACGATGCTCATCCGGGGAACTTGCAGATTGTATCTTGGCATCGGATGGGATGCTACGCCGAAACCGAATTGGAAGA
>SFZC01000189.1 GCA_004558955.1 bacterium
CAACAGCAATACTGGAAGATAGAGAAAAAACTCTTGTCATTATTTAATATCGTAGTTATTTCCGTTCTGCGTGTAATTTTTTCGCTCTTTTCATCTTCTAATTTCTCAATTTTTGTCTTACACTCATCTATGTCCATTTTTTGTACCTCTTCACTTTGTAGTGATAAATGGTTGACAAGAGTTTTTTCTCTATCTTCCAGTATTGCTGTTGTTTGCTCTATTTCCTTGTCAATTGTTTCTACGTAGTTCTTATACTTGAATATTGTCTCTTCACTTGTATTATACAGCTCTTTTATGTAATTAAAATCCACCTTGTTTTGCTTAAGATAAAGATCAATCTGTGTGTTGGCTTCCTTTATTGCACTCTCCATTCTGCCAATGTCAACGCTGTTTTTTACTATCTCATCATAGAGGGTAGATAATTCCGAAACTATTTCATTGGTCGTCTTAAATGCTCTCGTTGTGTATTTTTCCTCTGTCAGAGTCTCTATTTCTTTGCCTTTGAATTGATTAGCTATCTTTTGTGATGAGTTTTTCGCTTCGGTTATTGCTTTTGTGTCGACTTCAATAGCTGCTTTTATCTCGTCTATTTCTGCCGTTAACGCTTTGTATGCCTTTTGCTTTTGCTGTAAATCTTGTTTGATGGTGTATAGGTTTTCTTCCTTTTTATAATGTTTGAATATCGATGTGATTTCCAGTAACTCAAGTTCTTTATTGATGTCTTCTTCTTTTGTCTTGTTTACTGCTTTTATCGATGCTATGTTGTTTTCTATTGCAATAATGTCTCGCGTAATTCGTTCTAATTTGGCTCTTTCCGTTTCCAAAATTCGATTATTCTCTTCTTTATGTTTTATCGTAATTTTGTAATTGTTGTTGTTCTCGTCGTATTGCTGTTGTTTTTCTATCAGTGTAGCTATATGATTTTCGTTGTAAATCAGCTTGTTATTTATTGTATTTACAATATTTTCTCTCCGTAGATTATTGTCAAGCTCTAAATATAATAATATAGCGTTTAACTTGTTGGTGAGGTTAGTCACTTCTTCTGCAACTTCTTTATTGTTGCTTTCTAAATGCGATATGTCTTTGTTTATATCGTTTATTTCAATGGTTGTTGATGTGTGTTTCTTCTCTAATAATTCCAATCTTTCTTTGGCAGATTCATATTCCTTTTTTATCTCTTCTGCCAAGTTGTTAATATTATCTTCCGATGGCAATGCTTCAATAATGTGTCCGCATATTGGGCATGCATCTCCTTTGCTTAGATTGGCATGTATGAATGCTATCTGTTTCGCAGTGTCGTTATATATCGTCTTACTTTTGTTGATGTTTTCAAAGTGTACTTTTTTCTCTCTTAGTTCATTCTCTTCTTTTTTGTTTTCCGCTTCTTTTGTCAATAAGTTTTCTTTGAGTTTTTCTATTATTTCTCTGTATTTCTGCTCTTTCTCTTCGGCTTCGTTTAATTCATTGATAATAGTCAGTACTTCGTTGCATTGCTTTTGTTGCTCTTTGATAATGTTAATATCTGCCATCAATTTGTTGAAGTCCAGACTCTCTAATGTTTTTAATATCTCTTGTGCTTCTGAGTTTTGTCTCTCAATCTCAGCCGTTAATGCTTCAATTTTTTTGTTTATTTCGGCTTTTATCGGCTCTTCTTCTTTTTGTCTTTCTACGAGATTCGTTATCTCTTTGTCTTTATTTATTATGTCGCTTTTGTAAGTTAAAATTCTGTCTATACAACCGTATATTGTTGGTGCTTGCTCGTAAAGTTCCGTTTTATCTTTTATCGATTCGTATTTTAGTGCGAGTTCCGATGCTTTTTCTTGTTTCTCTCTTAAAATATTTTCGTAGTATTTTAGGTCGGAATGTAAATTAACGAATTGATGGAAATACTCGTCTCTTTTGCTTTGATATTCCGTGAGCTCTTTTTTGTTGTTTTCTGAATTTCGGTATAGGTCGATAATTTTCGAGTATTTCTCTTTATCGGTAAATGTTTTCTGTCTTTCGTAGTAAATTTCATCTTTTTTATTATTGGCTACTTCGAGCCTGAATCTGTTGCTTTTTATGTCGTTTTCGATATCTGATTTTGTGTCAAACCACTGTTTTATGTTTCTGTAATTGGTCAGTTGTGCTTCTATTGCGTTTTGTTCCTTGTCTAATATCTCTATTTGTGAGTAATATTCGTTTTTTGCTTCTTCACTGAGGGTTTGTATGTTGTCCAATTTTATACATTCTTCCTTGTATATCGATTCTGCTTCTTTACTTCTCTCAAATATTTTTTTGCCTAAAAACGAATATATTTCTGTGCCTGTAATCTTTTCAAGAATAGAACTCTTGTCGCCGTCATTGCTCTTTAGAAATTTCGTAAATTCTCCTTGTGCAAGTAGGGTAGTGCGGCAAAATTGGCTATATTCTATGTCAATGGCTTCCTTTATCTTCTTTTCTATCTCGCCTTTCTTATTTAATATTGTATTTTCATACTCCAATGTTCGCTTGGATGCGTCCATATTATTGTTTCTGTTGTATCGAAATAGTATTTTAGCTCTATATTCTATTTTGTCGTTGCCCGTAAATTCTAAAATGGAAAAGCCTTCTTTAGTGCCCCTTCTTAAGTATTGTCGCTCGTCAGAGAGTTTGATGTCTTCATTGTCGGCGGATGATTTTTGTGGCGACGATTGTAGCCGCGGTGATGTGCCGTATAGCGATAGTGCAATACAATCCAATATGGTGGATTTTCCCGTGCCTGTTGTTCCGCAAATCAAAAATAGTGAGGCAGTTGATAGTGGCTCTGCGTTAAAGTCTATTGTCGCGTCTTCTATCGATGCTATATTATGTATTGTTAGTTTGTTCAGTATCATATCGTTTCGTTTGTTTCTTTGATAATTTCTTCTAATAAATCTATCATCTCATCGTCCATTATGGCTCCGTTCTTCTCTTCGTAAGATATTTTAGCCAACTCTAATGGCGAAATGTTTTTTATCTCTTCCGTGTTGAAATATTTTTTATTCGTATCTTCGTCTTCTCTATTTTCACGTGTCGTTTTTGTAAGACAATATTTTAAATTCTCCTTAGTAGATAAGATGTTGAAAATTTCGTTTTGGCTACTGTTTGGTAAATAGTCTTTTACTAAAATATTCAATCTAAGATAGCCACTCTTTTCCGGATTAAAAGCTTTTAATTGTTCTATTACTTCTTCAAATGGCATCGGGTTAC
>SFZC01000051.1 GCA_004558955.1 bacterium
AAAAAGATTATTTGTTTAATAGCGTTAGGTTTGATAATCGGTATAACTCCAACTTTTGCAGCACCTCCGGCAGGTGGTGGCGGACGTCCGATGGGTGGACCACAAATGGGGGGCGGTATGCACAGACCTCCTATGGGTGGGGGAATGAATCGTCCGCCAATGGGTGGAAGAGTGCATATGCACGGTTCTGTATCGATGGGACGACCGCCTATGGGGTATCACAGACCTATGCCGCCAATGTACAGACCGATAGTCAGACCTCATTATCACGGTTCAAGATACTACGCTTATTATCCGTATTACCCGACATATTATTCCTCATATTCTTATTACCCTTATGCAACAGAGATTGTGCCTGTTCCCGTAACAACAAATACTGTTGTTGTTCGTGATGATTATGCGGGCATAAATACGACTGCGAATGTAATCAATGCTGCGGCGAATGTTGCAGCCACGATAAGGTATTTGACTTGGTAAGGTAATAGTTTTCTATTTTCTTATTTTTATAAGCGGTATATCTTAACTTATACCGCTTTTTTAGTTTGAAATTTGTCGTAAAAAAAAGCCGTCTTAAAAAGAACGGCTACCAGACTTGGGGAGGAGGTATGAAAAACTTTCGTTTCTCATATCTATATTTTTTATAACGACTTATATTTTAATTTCTTTAGGTAAAAGGTTTAAATCTCATCTGTTTGAATGATATAATTGGCAATAAAATGCAAAGGCTTTGTTAAACCTTTGCATTAATCTTTTTCATATTCCACCTATTGTAAATATTAACTTACTTGCATTTCTTTTTCAAAACCGAACAAGGAACTTACTGATTCGTCATCATGGATTCTTGAAATTGCTTGAGCAAGTAATGGAGCAACTGAAATTTGCTTGATATTTGAAGGTAATTTGCTTGTATCAAGCGGAATTGTGTTAGTTACGATACATTGTGTAATTGGAGCAGAACCCAATCTGTCAAGTGCAGGACCTGAGAATACAGGGTGAGTTGCACAAACATAAATTTCTTTTGCACCTTTAGATTTTAATAATTTTGATGCTTCACAAATTGTTCCCGCAGTATCAATGATATCATCAAACATCAAACAAACTTTGCCTTCAACGTCACCTATAACGTTTGTGGCAATAGCTTCATTGTGTTTGTCACGTCTTTTATCAATAATCGCAATCGGGCAATCAAGTCTTTTTGCAAAATAACGGGTTCTGTTAGCACCACCCATATCAGGAGATACCGCAACCATATTATCAGGATTAATGCCCAAATCCTTTATGTAATTAACCAAAATTGGTGCCGCAAAAATGTGGTCAACTAAAATGTTAAAGAAACCTTGAATTTGACCTGTGTGCAAATCCATAGCCAAAACTCTGTCAGCACCAGCTGTTGTTAACAAGTCAGCGACCAATTTTGCCGTAATTGCTTCACGACCTGAGGTTTTTCTGTCTTGTCTTGCATATCCGTAGTAAGGAATAACTGCCGTAATTGTTTTAGCACTTGCTCGTTTGAAAGCATCAATAATAATTAACAATTCCATTAAGTTTTCGTTCACAGGATTGCAAACCGGTTGAATGATGAAAACGTCGTCCCCTCTTACACTCTCTTTAACTTGAACATAAATTTCACCATCGGCAAAATTTTTAACAACCATAGGTCCAACGGTAGTTCCAAGTTGGTCAGCAATTTCTTGAGCCAATTTCGGGTTAGAACGTCCGGCAAATAACTTAATGTCATGTGTCGGGTTGATAGCTCTTTCTAATTGAGGGTATGCCATTTCTTCAATCACAGTCATTTTTTGTAATCCTTTCCTATCCGTTTTTTCTTAATTTCGCTATTCGGACTTAATCATTATAAAACTGTCAGCGAATATCTACAATATTTTTTTAAGTTTTGTAATAGAATAAATCCGCTAAATTTTAAATTTTGACAGATTGTAAGCAAATGTTAAGAAAAATGACACAAGGGAATAAAAAAGAGCGAACTTTTAAAAGTTCGCTCTTCTCAAGTTGTGCTTATCGCTTTTATTTTTCATCGTTAGATTTTACGGGAATTCTCATTCCGTAGAAAGAACGAATTACGAAAATCAAGGCGATTACAAGTAATACCGCTCCGATGTATGGTGCAATATGTCTGAAGTTTTCATTGATTGCAATTTCCATTGCCAACAAACCGAACAAGGTTGTGAATTTGATAATCGGGTTCATTGCAACAGAAGAGGTATCTTTGAAAGGGTCACCTACAGTGTCACCAACGACAGTTGCTTCGTGTAAAATTGTTCCTTTTTCTTTAAGATCAACTTCAACGATTTTCTTAGCGTTATCCCAGCACCCGCCAGCGTTTGCCATAAATACGGCTTGGAACAAACCGAATACTGCAATCGCAATCAGGTAACTTACAAAGAAAGATACCGCAAGTTGAGTTTTTACACCCGGTGCAGACAGGCATGCAAGAGCCAATGCAAACGCAAACAAGGAAATAAAGATATTAACCATACCCTTTTGTGCGTATTGTGTACAAATTTTTACAACTTCTTTAGAATTTGCAAGGTTTGCACTTTTTTCATCGGCTTCACCTAACTTGATGTTTTCTTTGATGTATTCAACAGCTCTATAAGCACCTGTTGTAACAGCTTGCATAGACGCTCCGCTGAACCAGTAAATTACCGCACCGCCTGTTAATAAACCAAGCAAGGTGTATGGGTTCAACAAATTAAGTATTTCTTGAGGTTCAACACCTAAGGTATCTTTGATTACCAAAATCAAAGAGAAAATCATTGTGGTTGCACCAACTACCGCAGTACCGATAAGTACAGGTTTTGAAGTAGCTTTGAAGGTGTTACCCGCACCGTCATTTTCTTCCAAGTATTGTTTTGCGTTTTCAAAATCTGCGTCAAAACCGTATTCTTTTTTGATTTCTTCGCTGATGTTTGGTACTTCTTCAATCAATGACAATTCATAAACTGATTGTGCATTGTCTGTTACAGGACCGTATGAGTCAACAGCGATTGTTACAGGTCCCATACCTAAGAAACCGAAGGCAACAAGACCAAACGCAAATACTGATGAGTAATCCATCATTGTTTCCGGAATATATGTACTTGCAAAGTAAGCAAAGCCCATAAGAAGTACAATTACCATGCCAATCCAAAATCCTGAGAAGTTACCTGAAACGATACCTGACAAGATAGTCAAAGATGCTCCGCCTTCACGAGAAGCGGTAACAACTTCTTCCGTGTGTTTTGCTTTTGGAGAGGTGAAAATTTTGGTAAATTCAGGTATCAACGCAGCACCCAATGTACCGCAAGAAATGATACAAGACAAAATTAACCAAATGTTATGTCCAAGACTGTTCAATAACCAGTAACTTACGCCAAATGTCATACCGATTGACAAGATTGAAGTTAACCAAACAAGTCTTGTTAAAGGTGCTTCAAAATCGAATTTTTTAACGTTTGGAGCATACACGAATTTGTCCCAAAGTCCGTTAATCCAATATGAAACAACAGATGTAATAATCATTAAGAATCTCATTACGAAAATCCAAGCAAGTAATTGAACTTGGTTTTCTTGACCTGCAACGGCAAGCAAGATGAAACTAACCAAAGCAACACCTGTTACGCCGTAAGTTTCAAAACCGTCAGCAGTAGGTCCGATTGAATCGCCCGCATTATCGCCCGTACAATCTGCAATTACACCAGGGTTTCTCGGGTCATCTTCTTTAATACCAAATTGAATTTTCATCAAGTCAGAGCCGATATCGGCAATTTTTGTAAAGATACCGCCCGCAACACGCAATGCTGAAGCACCAAGAGATTCACCGATTGCAAAACCGATAAAGCATGCTCCTGCGATTTTTTCAGGTACGAACAATAAGATGATTAACATCATGATAAGTTCAACAGAAACCAGCAAAACACCGATGCTCATGCCTGCTTTTAGAGGAATGTTCATTGTGTTAAGCGGATTACCTTTTAATGCGGCAAAGGCAGTTCTTGAGTTTGCAAGAGTATTCATTCTGATACCGAACCAAGCAACCGAATAAGATCCCAAAATACCGATAACAGACCAAGCAAGAATTGTCAAAACTCCGCCAATTCCCATTTGTCTTAAGTATCCGAAATAGAATGCGATACACAAACCGATTAAGATTTCCAATACTGCTAAAAATTTACCTTGTTGAATCAAATAAGTTTTACAAGTTTCAAAAATAGTGTTTCCAACATCGTCCATAACTTTGTGAACTTCAAGTTTTTTGATGTTTAGAAATTCTACAAGTCCCAAAACAAGACCCAATACGGAAATTCCAATTCCGATAAGCAATAAGGTGTAACTGCAAGGTGCAATTTCCTTAATGCGAGGAACGAGCAAATCCGCTTCACTTGCAAATGCAGGTGAACTTACCAAAAGCGTTGCTACTAACATTAGCAGGCTCATTGGTGAAAATAACTTTTTAAACATAAGCTCTTTCTCCTTCTTTGAAAGTTTATATCTACATTGTAATTATATTTTATATTTGTTGTAAAATGCAACATTTAACAATAAATTTTACAATAACCTCATTGTTTGATATACTACCGTTATGAGTGATATTTTGAAATATCTTTGGATAGGTACGGCAATATTTTGTGTTTTGGCACTGATAGCTTCAATACCTGTTGCAAAATACCAAACGACTTTCAAAGGTTTTTTATATAAACAAAAATATGCCCCGCAAGCAAGACTTAATGCTGCTCAAAAATATATGGATGCCTACGAACGAGGTGAAATCTCTGATATTTATCAGTTTGGTTATTCCCCCGAATTTATAAATTATTATCACCAAGAACTTAATACAGGTTTTTCGCCCGTTAAAAACGGCAAGGATACTCCAAAATATTCAAGACCGCTTTATATAAGGGATAAAAATAATCCGAAAATCCTGTATCCGTATTCTGAAAGCCTTGAAGCCTCGTATTATAAAAGGTAAAGCTTATTGTAAAGGAACTATGTCCAATTTATATCCGAGAGGGACAAGAATTTTTAATAAAGTATCAACTTGCGGAGCCGTTTTTGAACGTTCAAGTCGGGCAAGATATTCTTGTTTTATATTGCAACGTTTTGCAAATTCGGCTTGTGTCAATCCTAACTCTTTGCGTAAATGTATAAGTTTACCCATTAGCTCAACTTTTAAATCAATTTCAGCGAGTTCATCTTCAGATAAATCTAAACTGTCTTTAAAATCAGACCAATTAGCACTATGTTTAATGTTTTTGTTATTCATAATTTAAACCTTTCATTGTAATCTTGTTTTAATCTGTTAGCCTTGTCTATTTCTCTTTTCGGAGTTTTTCTCGTTGCTTTCATAAAATGGTTTAAAATAATATATTTATTATCTTGTCTGTAAAAAAAGAAAAATCTATCCCTGAGAGGTCTTAATTCAAATAGGTTATCTTCACCTTCAATATGGTCAATGTACGGCAAGCCTATTTCTGTTCCATAGGTTTCCAACAATTCAAAGTATTCTGTAATCTTTTTCAATTTAATTCTTGCATCTTTTGATTTCGCTGCTTTAGAATTTAACTGCCAAATATAGTCTTGTGTTTCGCTGAACCCATCAGAATCTTGCCAAAATATGATTGAATATTTTTTGTTCTTCATATCATTATCCAATTGTATTATAACTAATTAGTTATAATATTTCAAGGTTATTGTTAAGATTCTTTACTTCACATAAACTCTATCAAGCAATTTTATTTCAAAGACACTGCCTGCCGGTAGGTTTAGATTACCGCCTTTTGTTGTTAGTGCCGTTATTGGTGATAGTGCGGTACATCCTGCATAGCTGACAAATCCGACAAGTGTCGGGATTGGTGAAAGTATTACCAATATCGGATTATCGGACATTTTTGATGATACTCTTCTTGTTTTTTTATAAAAGTTTTCTCCCTTATCAATTTGTTTGCCGATTCCTGCGATATATTGACGTTGCCCTTTTATATTATTGAAAAATATTTTTTTCGATTTTGCTTTTGTTATTTTTCCTCGAACCTGATAAGTCGTTCCGTTGTACGTCATTGAGGTTATTTTAAGAACTACCAACGCTCCGTTGCCCGTGCTTTGTGCTCCGTGAGAATTTACGATTTCTCCGTAGAATTTTGTGCCTGCAGGAATAGTTACCTCTTTTTTATAAATATTTTGAGTAGTTGTGAAGGAAACTTTTGTCCCTTTTCTTGAATATCCTGAAATTGCCTGATTAGATTTTGCTGTAAAAGTTGTCCATTGCGGAATTTTTTTTGTGTAAACATTGTCTGCTTTGGTAATTACCATTGGTGTAGGGGAATAGTCAAGAGTGGCACTCGGAAGGCTTTTTGAAGTGCTATTTTTTATGGATTGTTTTTGGGATTGGTTGATATTGTTATTCAAAACGTCTTGTTCTAATTTCCCTGTGTCATACTGTTTTTTGATAGTATCGTCAACAGACATGTCAAGGTCGAATGCCAAAACGGGCATTGCGGAAATCGTTAATATGAGCAAGTTTATAAAAATCTTTTTCAACATAAGTTTAATTTAAAATTTGTGATAAAAATTCAGATACTCTTGTAACGTTTTATTCATTACAAGAGTATCAAAAGCGAGTTATTTTATTATTTTAACATTTCATTAATTGCTTTGGCAGCTTTTTTGCCTGCACCCATTGCGTTAATAGCGTTAGAAGCACCGACAGGAGCAACATCACCTCCGGCGAATATGCAAGGAATATTCGTTGCTCTTGACTCAGGGTCAACTTGGATATAACCTTTTGTATCCGTTGCAATGTCTAAGCCTTCTGATTCTGCCGAACGTTGAATAATCGGGTTAGGACCCGTTCCTAGTGCTACGATTACGGTGTCAACATCTTCGATTACAAATTTTCCGGTTCCGACAGGTCTTCTTCTGCCTGAAGCGTCAGGTTCACCAAGTTCCATAATTTCAAATTTCATGCCTGCAACATATCCGTCTTTGTCTAATATTTCAACAGGTGCGTGTAAGAATTTGAATTGTACGCCTTCTTCTTTTGCGTGTCTGATTTCTTCAAGTCTTGCAGGAAGTTCTTTTTCTGTTCTTCTGTAACAAATTGAAACTTCTTCAAAACCTACACGAACAGCAGTTCTTGCAGCATCCATTGCTACGTTACCGCCACCGATTACGGCAACTTTTTTACCGATTTTTAACGGAGTTACACAATCGTTTCCGCCGGCTCCCATAAGGTTTACACGGGTTAGAAATTCGTTTGCGGAGAATACGCAGTTTAGGTTTTCCCCTTTTATACCCATCATTTTCGGTAAACCTGCCCCCGAGCAAATGAAAATTGCATCAAAACCGTCTTCTTCAAGTTGTTTTAGAGTAATTGATTTACCTACGATAACATTTGTGTGGAATACAACTCCCATTGCTTTAAGGTTTTCGATTTCTCGGTCTAAAATTGTTCTCGGTAATCTGAAAGGAGGAATACCGTAACGAAGAACGCCGCCAAGTTTGTGGAGTGCTTCAAATACAACAACTTCATGACCTGCTTTTCGCAAATCTGCAGCAGCTGTAATTCCCGCACAGCCTGAACCGACAATGGCAACTTTTTTGCCTGACGGTTTGATGTCGGTTGTTGCTGCTTTGGTATTGTCGCCGACATAACGTTCCAACGCACCGATAGCAACCGCTTCGCCTTTAATTCCTAATATACAGTTACCCTCGCATTGTCTTTCTTGCGGGCAAACACGTCCGCAAACTGATGGTAACATACTGGTTTGTCTGATTATTTCGCCTGCTTTGTCTAAATTATCTTCTTTTAATGCGGCTATAAATTCAGGTATTTGAATATTTACGGGACAACCTTGTACACATCTCGGGTTTTTGCAGTGAAGGCATCTTGAAGCTTCAAGTTTAACCTGTTCTGCCGTTAAGTTGCTCTCAACCGGTTCAAAATTTGAACGTCTTTCGGTTTTATCCTGTTCTTTTACTCTTTGTCTTTCGATAACCATAATATTATCCCTTCTTATTTTTACGATTTATTACTTATATTTTATTTGCAAAACTCGGTTTGTGCAAGTTGTAACAAATTTCTAAATTCTTTACATATCCTAACAAAGTGTATAATATTGCGAAAAATATGCTATTATGCTGATTAAGAGAGTGTGTTATGAGTATAAATTTATTAATTACAGTATTCGTGAGTATAATTGTAGGGCTTTTAGTTTGGGCGATTGCTTCGTCTTATTTCGAGAAGAAAATTGACGAGTTGAAGTCTGAAAATATTTATCTTAAATCCCAAAATTCGCTTAATCAAAATTTAATGAACGAGTTGAAGCTTGATTTTTCAAAGATTGCCAAAGAGGCGATTTTATCGGAACAGGAAAGCCTGATTTCACAACATTCAAATGATTTGAAAATGAAGATTGACTTGTTTAAGGCTCAAGAAATTACTCCAATAAATGCCTTACTCAAAGATTTTAAATCGGCGTTAGAGAATTATCAAAAATCACACAATGCAGATACTCAAGAGGTTAAACAGGCAATAGCAACTGCAGAACGCTATGCAAAGGCTTTAACGACTGATCAAAATTCTCGTGGTGAATTTGGGGAAGATATGCTAGAACAAATTTTGCAATTTGCGAATTTGCAAGAGAATGTTCACTATACAAAACAAATGTCGATTGAGGGCGGAAAGCCTGATTTTGTCGTTCATTTGCCAAATGACAGGCATGTTGTGATTGATTCAAAAGCAATTTTGAAGAATTATTTGAGCTATCGACAAACTGAAAACGAATCAGATAAGAAAAACTTTATTAATGATGTTGTTGTTTGTGTAAATGACTTGGCAAAACGTCATTACGACACATGCGAAACACTTAATCAAATCGGTTTTATTCTTATGTTTATTCCGATTGAGGCGTGCGTAAATATGATTTATACGGATTGTGATTGTCGCAAAATTATAGAACTTGCTAATGAGAAAAATATTATAATTGTCGGTAAATCTTCATTGTTGGTGGCTTTGCGGCTAGTTACCCAACTTTGGGCGGCAGATGTTCAAAATCGTAATGTTAAAAATATTATTGCAACCGGTGAGCGGTTGTATAACAATATATCAACACATCTTCAAGGGTTGATGAATATTCAACAATCCTTAAACAAGGCATCTGAGTCTGTCCAAAAAGAGATTAATCGCTTTACCGCAAACAATAAAGGCAGTGTAATAAAAGAAGTTCATAATTTAATGCAATATGGTATAAAAGTTGATAAAATTGCCAATATGGAGCTTTTAAATAAAGAAGAAAAACTAAATGATGAAATTTTAGGGGAGAAAATAAATGAGTAATAATTTTGAAGAAAATAATAAAATATTCAGTGCTGAAGGGGTTATAAACAGACGTAATTTCTTTTCAAATTATTTGGTGTCGATGCTTGTCGGACTTGTTGTTTTTTCAACGCCGTTATTTTATTTGACACTTTTTAATACAGAATTGATGTCAAAAGTTATGCATGTCGCCATGTCAAACCCGACAAGCACTGAATTCCCGTTATGGGTTGTGATTTGGGGTATTCTCGGGTTTTTCGTAAGACTTTGTATTTTGGCACCAAGTATTATAAAAAGGATGCGTGATATAACCGAAAGAGAAGACGTAACGCTAATTGTATCTATTATTCTTGTGTTGATGTTGCTTGGAAATATTCCGTGTAAATTTCCGATTGTTTCGCAAATTTTCTTAGGGATAAATTTCTTCATTATTCTTTGTTTATTGTTTACAAAAGGTAGAATTACGGGAGAAAAACCTGCGGATAATGTTGTAAAATTCAACTGGGGTGCAATGTTTGGAACTTGGGTTTGGGGCTTGATTAACAAATCTTACCTTACACTTTGGGCAATTCCGTTATTCTTTACTTGCGGCGGATTCTTTGTGTTTGCTTTGATTTGCGGTTTGAAGGGTAATGAGTGGGCATATTCAGAACAAAAAGACAAAAGTCTTGAAGATTTCCACAAATCTCAAACAGTACAAACAGCTTGGTTTTCTGTTTGCGTGCCGATAGTTGTCCTTGTTGTTTCAATAATTTCCGTATTATTTGGCAGTGTGATGTTATATCAATATTTTCAGAAAAATCCGAATGCTTTAAAATCTATGGAAAATTATTCTTCTCGAATGATTACCTCATCAGTTGAGGCTCGTTATGATAATATTGAACTTACTGATAATGAGTATAAATTCTATATTTCGCCGACTGTTTGGAACGGTTTGCCTGCAAAAGCGAAGAAAAATTTGTTTGTGACGACCGAAAGTTACGTTTTTGTGAAACTTACCGAAGATAATAAGATTTCTAAAAAAGATTTAAGTTCAAACGATAAGTATTTGACTGAGTCCAATAAAATTAAGATTTACAGTTCATTTAACAATGAATTGTTGGCGGAGCGAAATGTTGACGTTGAAAACTACAAAAAACTTGAAGAACAGTATAAAAAGAAAGAAATCCCAATGAGGGCTTTGCTTGAGGTTACAAATGGCGGGTACAGTTTCAACGAACACCCGACCTTGCCGTAGGGAGATATTATACCATAATTTTTTCATCAATAATTTCGCAAGCTTCTTTAATAAATTGTTCGCACGGACGTTTGGTGTAGTATTCTGCCGTTCGTTTTGACGGTACAAATGAGGAGTCTTTGCCGTCTGTTTCGCCTAATAGTTCTCTACAAATTATTGTGCCGTGTTTTTCTTTAAACTGTTTGGCCAGTTCTTGTATTCTTTTGTAATGTTCGGCTTTGAGGGTGTCGTTATTCGGTTCTGTGTATCCTTTTGCAAGTCCCGCTATCATAAACATTGCACTGACCGCTCCGCAAACCTCTCTCAATCTGCCCATACCACCGCCAAACGAGGATGACATTTTCAATGCCATAGTTTCAGTAATTCCAAAATCTTTTGCATACGTCAAAAATACTGATTGAGCACAGTTATACCCGTTTTTGAAGTAATTTGCCGCAATTTGTGAATGTTTTAATTTCGTTTCCATATCTTTATTTTAACCCTTAATCTTAAAATAACTCATACAAAATCACTGAAACCGAAGTTGCAAGGTTCAATGATTCTACCATTGGTGACATTTCTATTTTGACGGAATCATCTGACTTTTTTATCAATTCGTCCGTCAATCCGTCCGCCTCGCTCCCAAACATTACAACCGCAGGAAGGTTTATTTTGTAGTTTTTTAGCAAGTTTTTACTTCTCGGCAAGGTCGCAATTTTGTTAAAATTTTTGAAAGTTTTATTAAAAGTTTCGATATCTTTTATTTGCACAATAGGAAGTTTCCAAAGATTTCCGACAGACGCTCGAACTGTTTTAGGATTGTAAATATCAACGCAATCCCCGAACAACACCACCGCATCGGCTCCAAACGCAACCGCCGATCTTAAAATCGTTCCCAAATTGCCCGAATCCTTAATGTTTTCAAGCAAAACCACTTTTTGTACATTCTTTAAATCTTTAATATCAAAAATCTTCTGTATCCCGATTGCAACCGCTTCAGGAGTTGAATCTGTTGTGGAAATCTTTTTCAAAACAGGTTCTGAGGCTTCAATCAAAAGGTCTTTGCAAAATTCGTACTCTTTTATTTTATTTTTGCTCACAAAAACGTGTTCTAACGTGATATCAGCATCAAACGCTTCCCTGATTGCCTTGTAGCCTTCAAGCAAAAATTTTTTTTCAACATTTCGGTATTTTTTTTGTTGTAATTTTACCGTATTTTTTACCAATTCATTATTAACGCTTGTTATTTCCATTACAACACCTCAAATTCTTCAAGCCAAATTTTTTCTTGTTCCGTCAACATAGAAAAATCAATCAATTTTTTCTCATAATTCATTTTTACAAAAGAGTGAATGTCGTTATCTTTGTAATAACAGGAATTTTCTAATCTTACCCCGAAAAATCCCTCTTTATATAATCCAGGTTCGATAGAAAAACACATTCCGTCCTTAATTTCGACTTTTGAGGTTTCGTGTTTGCTCAATCTCGGCGGAAATTCGTGAACATTTATTCCTATTCCGTGTCCCAATCCGTGATTGAATACAAAACCTTGTGTATCGGTGTTTTCAAACAGTTTTTGAACAACATTGTCAACGTCAAATCCCGTGAAAGGTCTTTCAAGATGTGTTTTTGCGTAATTATAAGCGTTCAAAAAGGCTTTTAATACAAGTGTGTAAATCTCTTTTTGCAAATTTGTCGGCTCCCCTTTTACAAAAACTCTTGTGATATCCGTTGCCAATCCGCCTTCAAAATATCCGCCACAGTCAATCAAAACCAGCGAACCGTCCGTCACGATTTCATCTTTTGAAGATTTTGAATAATGTGCAAGTGCCGAATTTTTGTCTTTCGCAACAATAGATTTAAAGCTCAACCCCTTAGCACCGTTTTTGTAAAATTCCTCTTCCAAATGCTTTGCGATGTCGTATTCTGAAATATTCTCATTATTCAAAATAAATTCTCGAGTTGCTTTAACAGCTTTATCAGTTCGTGCGAACGCAGATTTCAGATGCTCAAGTTCGGTGTCATTTTTTTGTGCCTTCATCTCTTTTACGGGATTTGTGGTTAAAATTTTTGCACTGTCTTTAATCAGTGCGTAATCGTAGGCAGTAATCGAATTTTTATCAACAAAAACCGTGCCTTTGAGATTTTTCAAATCCTGTTCAAGTTTTTCAAAATCCTTGCATTTATATAAAGTGTTGCAATCTTTTTTAATTATTGCTCTAGCCTTGATTTTTGCCGAAAAGTTTTGTGAGAAATTTCTCATATTATATAAATAAGAAACCTCGTCTAAATCCGTCAAATAAAAACTTTCGCCGTCTTTTAAGTTTTGGGTAATTTTTTTAATTTTGGCTCCCGTTGAAATTCCTGTTAAAGAAATGTCTAACTCGATATCTTCTTTATTTTGGTCATTGTTTTGAGTTTCGCAATCTAACGGGTCAAACGGCAAAAGCTTTGTTTTGCGTTGCGAATTTAGCAAATTGTAGGTGTTTAACGAAACTTTTTGAGAGAAAATTCCCAAAGTTTCCTCTTTTGGAACTCGTGCAAGAATTTCATTTAATTGTGATTGCGTTCCGTTTAGTTTTACTACGGTTACGACAAAAAGATAAATCGTATCAGGTGTCACAAGTGCTTCGCCCGTAGAACCCGAAAAATTAGTTACCTTGTATCTTGAATTTTCTTGCAGTGTGTTATATTCAACCAAAAATTTGTTAGTCGAATTTATCAACAAATAATTTAACTTGTTGTCCGCCATGAAATTTTTTATAACCGTAATATTTTCCATCTTAGTTTTTACCTGTTAATTGGATTAAGTGCCAACCGAATTGGGTTTGAACAGGCTGAGAAATTTCACCTAATTCAAGAGAAAATGCAGCATCTTCAAATGGTTTAACCATCATACCTTTTCCGAAAAATCCCAAATCTCCACCGTTTTGACCTGACGGACAAAGTGATTTTGCTTCTGCTATTTCAGCAAAAGATGCACCGTTTTTGATTTCTTCGTACAAATTTTTTGCTTCGGCTTCTGTTTTTACAAGAATATGACTTGCTCTTACTTCTGTTGTCATGTTAAATTCTCCTATTTTTCTAACAGGTGAATTATAAAATAAAAAGGTTTGTCTTGCAATTATACAATACAAACCGGAAGTTATAAAACATGAAAAATTTTTTGTTTAGGATGTAAGTTCAAAATGTTTATACCAAACCGCTAAAAGAAAAAATCTTGTCGCAACCCCGAAAAAGTGCTTGGACAAATTGAACTTACATTATTATTTTAACCAGTCATGGCATAAAATTTCACCATTCCGAAGGATAAAATTTTAGCAATTTGTCTTGGTATTTTTTACTAATTATAAAGTATTAATTGTAGAAAAGATAAAAACTCTTGATTTTGAAGAAGTTTTATTGTAAGATAAATCTTGTGAGCGAAATATACATGCGGAAGTAGCTCAGTTGGTAGAGCGTCTGCCTTCCAAGCAGGCTGTCGCGAGTTCGAGTCTCGTCTTCCGCTTATTAAAAAAGGACTACCGAAGTAGTCCTTTTTTAATAAGCGGTAATAAAATATTTTAATTTTCGTTTTCGTTGAGTTAAACGAAACTGTTTAGTTGTATATAATATTTAAAACCAAACTGTTGTTATATTGAGAGTATTATCGATTTATCAGGAAATTTGTAACTTATTATAACAATTTCGTTATTTTTGGGCAAAAAATTTTTTCAGCTGTTTTGTATAGGTTGAAGGAGTTTTTGATGCTAATTTCAAATAATTCAAATAATACTGCATTCTGTGCAACTATTGCTCCGGCTTTAAAAATTCAACTCGCAAAACAGGTTAGAATTTCTGGTTCCAAAAAGCGTATCGGGCAAAAATTATCTCAAAAGTTTTTGAATATGGAAACCTGGGGTAGCGGTAGGTCTGAAATTGTTATCGCAAGAAACAGGCTTGGAAATTATTGTTTGGGGTTAAAGTTTAAGGTTTCTGATAAAGGTCCCGTTCTGACAATGCCGATGGTTAATTTGCGTGGGCGAACCGAGCTTTCGCAGTTTTTGAATTTGTCCCGTGAAAATATCGACAGTACTGAAAATTCCATAAAATATATCTATGAGAGGTACGGGTTTGATGTTTTTGAAAAATTTGCCAAATAATTCTCTTCTGTTTTGTAACAAAATTTTTAACTTTCCGATGTAAGATTTTTGAAGTGTTATATTAATCTTGGATTGGAGAATTGAATGACTCAGGCTGTTTCCCCTCAAGAACAAAGAAGGTTTCCGTTATGGTTAATCTCGGTAACCGTGATTTTACCTACATTTTTTGCTATGTTGGCAACCTCGGCAACAAATGTTGCACTACCTCACATGGGCGGAGCATTTGGTGCTACCAACGATGAAACAAAATGGGTAATTACAAGTTATATGGTTTCAAATGCCGTATTTTTACCCTTGACGGGTTGGTTTGAAAGCACTTTGGGCAGAAAAAATTTCTTATTAATATTTTTGAGTCTGTTTGGTATAGGGTCAGTCGTTTGCGTATTTGCTAACAGTTTGAATATGTTGATTTTAGGAAGACTTATTCAAGGTGTCGGGGGCGGAATTATGATGCCTATGTGTCAATCAATTTTGTTGCAAGAATTTCCGAAAGACAGGGCTGGAGATGCAATGGCATTATTTTCTTTTGCCACAATGGTATCTTCAATTATCGGTCCTACCGTAGGCGGCTTGCTTGTAGATAATCTTTCTTGGCCGTGGATTTTTATTGTAAATATTCCTGTTACGATTTTGTCTTTATTATTAATTCATTTTGTATTAACCGACACTCCTCGAAATACCGGAAATAAAAAAGTCGATGTAATCGGGCTCGGTAGCTTGACGCTTTGGTTATTCAGCATGCAGGTAGTATTGGATAAAGGGCAACAGTACGGCTGGTTTGATTGCACTTGGATTTGTTGGTTGTTAGGTTTTTCAATATTTTGTGCAATATTTTTTGTAGTATGGGAACTTGAAAATAAAAATGCAATGGTAGATTTGACAGTATTTAAGAATTTCAATTTCTCTTTAGGTACAGTGTTGGCGGATATTGCAAAAAATATTGAAAAAC
>SFZC01000190.1 GCA_004558955.1 bacterium
CGGAATGACGTATTGGAGAGCCTACTAAACGGTTTGTCATTCTGAAAACTTAGAAAATTTTTGCGATTGAAAAGAGCAAATTAATTTTCTTATTATTCAGAATCTGTTTCGAATAACATGAAAAGGAGTACACGAAAACATGAAAAAACTAGCTTTTACATTGGCGGAAGTATTGATAACACTGGGAATAATCGGTGTGGTTGCTGCGATGACCATGCCGATACTTATGACAAATATCAGAAAGCATCATGCTGAAACTGCTTTGGCAAAGGCTGTTTCAACGCTTAATCAGGTTTTGAAAACTTCGGAACAGGAAAATGGTAACATTTCGGCTCTTGATACAAATAAAATTACTCAGGAACAGTTCATTAACCAATTTATCAAGCCGTATATGAAGGTTTCAGAACTTTGTAATCCGATTACGAAATGCGGTTATACTTCTGCAACTCCTTGGAAATATTTTAACGGGCGTGATGCTGGTGCATACGGCAATCCTAATCATGGCGGTAGAACTCCATTCTTGGGGGTGGACGGAATTTTGTATACTGTTTCGTTTTTCTCTGATGATAGCGGGGCTCAATCGGCTGATAACAATAACACTATTATTCTTGACATTAACGGGGCTCAACCACCAAATATTTTTGGTAAAGATGTTTTCTTTTTATATCGCAGAACTGATGTTGATGAAATTACGACTTACGGATACGACAAGTCGGATGAAGAAGTTAAACAAAATTGTTCTGAAAACGGAAGAGGATTGTATTGTGCAACATTAATTGCCCGTAACGGTTGGAAAATTCCTCGCTCGTACAAGTTCTAAACTAGGCTCTCGGGTGAGTTTCGTTGTAAACTTCTTTCATGTGTTGCATTGAAATGTGGGTGTAAATTTGAGTATTTGAAATACTTGCGTGTCCCAAAAGCTCTTGTACCACTCTTAAATCCGCACCGTTTTCTATTAAATGAGTTGCGAAGCTGTGGCGGAACATGTGCGGGGTGACTTTTTTAGGAAGTTCGATTTTTTCAACGATGTCATTTATCACGTTTCGCACCATTTTTGATTGAAGTCGGTAGCCTGTTTTGTTGATAAAAACGGGGCTGTCGTCTTGGATTGGCGGAATTGGATAACCTTTTGCAACAAGGGGACGGGCAACCTCTATGTAACCTTGCAAATATCTTTTTGCACGGTCTGTAATCAGGATAATTCTTTCTTTTGCACCTTTACCAAAGACAGTAATTTCGTTATTTTCCAGGTTAAGATTGCCGAAATTCAGCCCGCTGAGTTCTGAAATTCGCATTCCGCTGGCCCAAAGAAGTTCCAAAATCGCACGATTTCTGTAACCTGCGGGGGTATCGATATTCACGTTGTTCAAAATCTGTTCGACTTCATCTGTTGTGAGGAATTTGGGCAACGATTTCGGTCGTTTGGGGGATATTAAGTTTTCGGCGGGATTATTTTCTATTTTTTGCTCTCTATGCAAGTATTTATAAAAGGTTAATTTTTGCAAAATTTATATGCTCACATTCTTCATCACCAAGCCATATCAAAAAAGCTAAAATGTCAGAATAGTAGGCTTTTGCCGTGTGTTGCGAAAAATTCTTTTCCACTAATATGTAAGATTTGAAATCTTCTAAATCCTGTTTAGATTTTGCGTTTAATACCATACAAATACCTTATTGCTTTTTTATAATAAGTATTATACAATATTTTCAGAATATAGAATAGTTATTAAGCAAAAGTGGGTGAAAACATGAATTGTAAAAAAGTTTTAATAATGTCATTGATTGCAACATCTTGTATTCTTTCTGCCCCTAATGATTCTACAGCCCAAACTTTGAAGGTCGGTGTGTCTGTATCAAAAAGTTACGTGGATATCAGCCGTATGATTGAATACAACAATTATGAAGATGCTGATAAACGCTTAAAAGAGATTTTGTCAAAAAATCCTAATGATATTGATGCGAAATCGTTACAATTAATTTCGCAGGCAAAACAATATAAATTGGCTCCGGCTCAATCTGAGTTAGACAGATTGTTAAAAACTTATCCTAACAAACCGGAACTTCACTATGCACAAGGTATGGTTTACTTGATGCGTGGAACATCTTCAGACGTTGAGTACATCAAAAATATTCGTAACTTGTCAAATGCGGCAATAAAAGAATTTATGAAGGCAGTTGAGCTTGACCCTACATATTTCCAAGCATACAATGCAATGGGTGTTGCAACTTTGAAATTGGGCAACAAAAAAGATGCTCAGGATTTGTTCAAAATGTCTTTAAAACACAACCCTAATTACGCTCCTGCGTATGACAACTTAGGTAACGTTTCTATGCTTGACGGTGATTTGGATCAAGCGGAAAAATATTATTTACAATCAATCAAATGTAACTCACACAACCCGACTTCAATGTACCACATGGGACAGGTTGAGGCTCGCAGAGGTGATTATACAAAAGCATTGACTTGGTTGAACCACTCCTTACATATCAACCCTAATTCATCTCCAGGGTGGAACTTGCAAGGTGAATTGTACTTAAAACAAGGTAACCAAGCGGCAGCAATTAACTCTTTCAAAAAAGCGATTTATGTAAAACCTGAAAACTCTCGTCCGTATATCAACCTTGCAGGTGTATATGAAAGACGTGCAGACCATGAATTTGCAATGGAAGAATTGAAAACAGCAATTATCTTAAATCCTAACTACAAAGAAGGTATTTTAAGAGTTGCGAATATGTCTTTGGAAACTAAAAAATATCAACAAGCTTTGGAATACTATTCAAGATTGTTGGGTGATACGACTTATAACAACACCGCAATTATCGGCTTGGCTAATACTTACTATGAAATGGCTAAAGATACCGCAGATAGCCGTGATTACACTACGAACAAAGACGTTTACTTGGCTTATGACTATGTAAACGAAGCAATCCAAAGAACTCCAAACGATTTGAAACTTCACTTGGCTAAAATTAAATTGGGTAAAATTACCCACCAGATGGAGTTAACAAACGACAACTTGAATTATATTATTCAAGCAGCAAGCAACAGTTTGATGGATACGGTTATCAAGGGTGAAGCTTATCTTTCTTTGGGTAGAGAAAGAGATGCGGTTTATACATTTGAAAACGCTATCAATTTTGCTAACACTATTGATGATGAGTTGTATTTGTCAGAAATTCTTGTTCAACATAAACAATTCAGAACAGCAAGAAAGGCTTTGCAAAAAGTTTTGATGGCTGATTCAACAAACAGAATTGCTTTGAACGGTCTTCACTATATCGACTTGTGCGAAATGAAATCAAACGAATTCTTTGAAATCGCATTACGTCAATACAAAGAAGGCAATTACGCATCAGCGATTGAATATTGTAACAGAGCAATCGACTTCTATCACAATGCACCGTCTATTGCTAAGTTGAAGGCTCAATCTTACGAAGCGGAAGGTAACTATCAAGGTGCCGTTAAATATTATACTCAATACTTGGCACTTGCACCAAATGCTTCCGATAAAGATGCGGTTGTTCAAAGAATCAACGTATTTAGACAAAGATTATAATTTATAATCACTATGAAGAAAAAAAAATTCGATATAAGAAAAACATTTGAAACCTTTTTGAGAGAGCCTCTTAGTATTTTGACTGAGGGGCTGTTTCAAATCGTGAATGTTCAGGCGAATATCTTTAATCAGGAATCGTCATTTAATATCGACTTTTTGAATAACAAAACACAGTTAACTGTTGTGAATAATGAGAAAATGTGCAATTTGTTCAGAACAGTGTTGTATAAAAGCAAAGTTAAAGAGATAAAAGAAAAGAGTTCGGTAACAAAATGAAACCCTTTATGAATGCAAAATTTTTGATTAGTGCGGAAAAATTGAGCCAGTGCCCTGACTATACCTTGTCTGAATTTCCGTTATTGGGACGTTCAAATGTCGGAAAGTCCTCATTTATAAATGGTTTGGCGAATAATAAAAAATTGGCAAGAACGTCCAATGTTCCGGGGAAAACTCGTTTGATAAATTTTTTCAATTTTTCTGATGAATTTATGATTGCGGACTTGCCCTTAAATCTTTGGTGCAACTTGTTGATGCAAGACATGAATTGCAAAAAAATGATTACCAAATGAGAGAGTGGGTTTTGGCATATAATTTGCCGATAATTACTGTGGTTACAAAGATTGATTGTATTTCAAAAAATAAAATTCAAAGCAGTTTGGCACATGTGAGAAAAGAATTTGGGGGCGAAATTTTCCCGTTCAGTGCCGTAGATAATCGATATAATGAAGATATTTTAATAAGATTAACAAGTGGTGTTGAGGAGTAACTCTTTTCTGTTTTTATGCTATCATTTATTTGCTGGAAAGATAGGAGAAAAAAATGTATAATGTGAAAAAGATAAAAGACGACTTGTACTGGGTCGGTGCTAATGACAGACGAATTGCACTTTTTGAAAGTGTTTATCCTGTACCGACAGGCATTTCTTATAATTCATATTTGTTAGTTGATGAAAAAACTGTTTTATTAGATACGGTTGATAGGGCAGTTACTCATCAATTTGTGGAAAATGTGACTCATGTCTTGGACGGAAAACCGCTTGATTACTTGGTTATTAACCACATGGAACCTGACCATTGTGCGGAAATCCCGACAATAGTTGCAAAATATCCTGAGGTTAAAATTGTATGTAATGCAAAAATCAAAACGATGATTGATCAATTCTTTGATTTTGATTTGCCCGAAACTCAATATATGCTAGTAAAAGAAGGCGATACTTTGCAAACCGGTAAACACAAGTTGACTTTTGTGTTTGCTCCAATGGTTCATTGGCCTGAAGTTATGGTTACTTATGATACGGTTGACAAAATTTTGTTCTCGGCGGATGCATTTGGTACTTTCGGGGCTATTGACGGTAATATTTTTGCTGATGAAGTTGATTTTGATTACCGTTATATGGACGAGGCAAGAAGATATTATACAAATATTGTCGGCAAATACGGACCGCAAGTTCAAGCAATCTTGAAGAAGGCTTCAGGGTTGGATATTCAAATGATTTGCCCATTGCACGGTCCTGTTTGGAGAAACGATTTGGGCAAATTTATTGATAAATATCAAAAATGGTCAACTTATACACCTGAATTAAATTCTGTGTTGGTTGTGTATGCTTCGGTTTATGGCGGAACACAGAATGCAGCTGAAATTTTGGCATCAAAACTTGCAGATTTGGGCGTTAAGGATATTAAAATGTATGATGTTTCGACCGTAAATTGTTCTTATATTTTGTCGGATGCGTTCAAGTATTCGCACATTGTGTTTGCGTCAACGACTTATAACAACGGAATTTTTCTGAATATGGAAAACTTGTTGCATGATATTGTTGCACATAATCTTCAAAACAGAAAAATCGCCCTTGTTGAAAACGGCAGTTGGGCACCTGTTGCCGGTAAATTGATGAGTGAATTGGTAAGTAAAATGAAGAATGTTGAAATTATTGAACCAAAAGTTACAGTAAAATCGACAGTAAAACCTTCAAAAGAAGAAGAACTTGAAAACCTTGCTCAAACGATTGCAAAATCAGTGCTTGGTTAATTGGGTTTGATGTTTTTATAGGACGGTGTGGTGATTTTCTACACCGTCTTTTATAATTTTAAAGAATTTTGTGAACAAATGTAACAAATTGAGCCGTTCTTGAAATTGGACGATTTCAAAATCCTTTGTATAAGAGAGAGCAATATAAAATAAATAAGGAGACGAGATATGGCATTTTTAGCATTGGCAAGTCAAAAAAGTTTAATGATGTTACAAAAGAACTTTTTACAATTTCAGTACACATCAATTATGAACCAAACACAAGCGGCAACTGCACAAATGACTGCGATTGAACGTAGTTATGCTGGTTCAGATGACGATTACACGGAAGATGCGTCTTACATCTATTATCAAGATTTGAGTGACCAACTTGAAACTGAAAAAGATTCACTGGATTCGCAATTAACTGCGATTGAAAACGAAATTTCAGGTTTGAAGACACTTGTTCAAAACAACATCAAATCAAGTTGTACACTAAACTTAATCAATTCGTAGTAATTGATTACAAAGATTTTTCAAAAAGTTCCACTGTGTTGAGCATCAGTGACGTAATTGTCATTGGTCCGACACCGCCCGGAACAGGTGATATGTACGATGCAATATGGAAAGCGGTTTCAAAATCGACGTCTCCTCTGGTTTTACCGTTTTCATCTTTGAAAATCCCTACATCTACTATCACACAATCGTTTTTTAACATTTCCCCTTTTATAACATTTTTCCCCACTGCAGAAACGACAACATCTGCAGTTTTTATTATGTCTGCCAAATTTTGGGTTTTGCTGTGACAAATAGTAACCGTTGCGTTTTTATTCAACATCATCTGAGAAAGCGGTTTTCCTACAATGTTTGAACGTCCGACTATCACAACGTGTTTGCCTTCAACTTCTATATTATATTCCGCAAGCAAAAGCATTATCCCTTTAGGTGTACAAGGGTAAACTGTCGGTTCTTCGCCCGAAAAAAGTTTGCCGAAGTTTTCAGGTGTAAAGCCGTCAACATCTTTTTTAGGATTAATCGTATTGATTACTTTTTCCTTTGAAATATGCTCAGGTAGCGGTAATTGTACAAGTAATGCCGTTACGGTATCGTCATTATTAAGTTCTTCAATTTTATTCAAAAGTTCGGCTTCCGTGATATTTTGCGGATATTGCAAAACTTTTGAATTTATCCCGAGTTTTTCAGCCGTTTTTTTCTTGTTATTGACGTAAATTTTACTTGCAGAATTTTCTCCAACCAAAATCACAACCAAAGTCGGTTTTTTCTCAAATTTATCAATTTTAAGTTTGAGTTCCGCTAGGATTTTATCTCTAAGTTTTTTCCCGTCAAGTAATTGTGCCATTTTACCTCTATTGTTTTATTTGCGGCAGATTTAATCTGAAATAAAACTCTTTAATTGCCTGTTCTACGCATTCGGAGTCTTTCGATACGGAATTGTTTTTCAAGTTTTCGTCAAATGGAATCACTCCCAAGACTTCCAAATCATTTGTTCTTAAAAATTCATAAACAGATGACAAATTATTATCATCAACCTTGTTCAATACCACTCCGAGTTGGTTTCC
>SFZC01000191.1 GCA_004558955.1 bacterium
TGTTGGACTTTTAGGCTTCCCAAATGCGGGAAAATCAACCTTTATCAGTCGAGTTTCGGCCGCAAAACCCAAAATTGCGGATTATCCGTTTACTACAATAGTTCCGAATTTAGGTGTTGTGAGAAAATCTGACGGGGACGGTTACGTTATTGCGGATATTCCGGGCTTGATAGAAGGTGCATCAGACGGTGTCGGACTTGGTCACGACTTTTTAAGACACGTTGAACGTTGCAGATTTTTGTTGCATATTATTGACGGAACGGAAGAAAACCCTATTCAAAATTACAAAATTATCAACGAAGAATTGGCAAAATATTCCGAAAAATTGGCTAATCTTTACCAAATCGTTGCGATTAACAAAATTGATGCAATTTCTGAGGAAATGATAACGGAGCTTGAAAAAGAATTTAACGAAATTGGCGTTAAACCATATTTCATTTCTGCCGTAACAGGCGAAAATTTAGACAAGTTAAAACTTGAACTTGAAAATAAAGTTAACACTATTGAAAAACCTAAATCTGAAATCAATGTCATTGAAGACCTTGATGCAACAAACAATGATGACGGATATTGGGACGTTCAAAAAATCAAAAAAGATACATTCCTTGTAACGGGCGGAAGAATTATCAGAATTTCTCAGGTTACGGATTCTCGCAGTACGGAGCAGGTTATTCGTTTCCAAAACATTATGATTGGTATGGGAATTATGGACGAATTGAAGCGTCAGGGAGTTCAAAACGGCGATACAATCATTGTCGGAAAACTTGAACTTGAATACTGGGACGATGAAGTTTATAAATAAAAACAATCTTGCACTTATAAAAAATAAGTGATAAAATCAAAATGTATAAATTAGAAAGAGGGAATCTATTATGGCAAGACTAATCAGACCTACATGGGCAATAAGATGCGTTCAATCAGGTTGCAAATGCTTATTTGAAGTTGCACAGGTTGAAGACGGAAAACAACAAGAAGTAGTTTGTCCAAATTGCGGTGAACACTACGTTTATCCTATTTATGACAACGATGAAAACAATCAACAGTAATAATGTTATTTAATAATACAGACAAAAGATACAACCAATTCAGTGCATATTTGAAAAACAAGTTCGGAGCGAAGGTTTACAAAATAACTATCGATGCGGGTTTTTCATGTCCAAATCGTGACGGAACAATATCCACGGGCGGTTGTATTTTTTGTGATGACGGCGGAAGTTTTTCACAGGCTCACTCAAACAAATTATCCGTGGGAGAACAGGTTTTAGTTGGTGCTAAAACCTTGCACGACAGGTTTAAGGCTGAAAAATTCATGTCATATTTTCAGGCCTATTCAAATACTTACAAGCCCGTTGAAGAACTTGAAAAAATATATAAATCCGCACTTAACCACCCCGATGTCGTTGGTTTATCGGTGGGAACCCGTCCTGATTGCGTGGATGAGGACAAATTAAATTTGCTTTCCGATATCGGGAAAGATTACTATACTTGGATTGAGTACGGTTTGCAATCAATTCATGACAAAACTTTGCAAAAAATAAATCGTGGCCACGATTTTGATTGTTTCTTACGAGCGTATGAAATGTCAAAGAAAAAAGGGCTTAATGTTTGTGTTCATGTAATTTTCGGACTCTGGGAAACTAAAGAAGAAATTTTACAAACGGCTCAAAAACTTGCTCAACTTCACGTTGACGGTGTAAAAATTCACATGCTGTGTGCGTTAGAAAATACAAAACTTGCAAATTTATATAAAAATGGCGAAATTGATTTTATGAGTGAAGACGAGTATGTAAGTCTGGTTACGGATTTTTTGGAAATTTTGCCTGCCCAAACGACAATCCACCGCCTTGCAGGAAACGGATTGAAGAAAAATCTTATTGCTCCTCGTTGGCTCGGTGCAAAATTGGATTGTTTGAACAAAATCGACCGAGAATTTATAAGACGAAACTCATATCAAAGTTCAAAATGTATTTATTAGTTTTGTTTGGCATATAATAAATGTATGAATTACTTGAATAACCATTTTGATATAATAGTTGTCGGGGCGGGACATGCCGGCTGTGAGGCAACTTTAGCGTGTGCAAAGTTAGGAATGAAGGTTTTGCTTTGCACTTTAAACATTGATAATATTGCACTTCAACCTTGCAACCCTGCAGTTGGCGGACCTGCAAAATCCACACTGGTAAGAGAAATTGACGCACTCGGCGGAATTATGGGAGAAGTTGCAGATGCTACATATTTGCAGTTAAAAACATTGAATTCTTCAAAAGGACCTGCGGTCAGAGCGTTGAGAGCCCAATCGGACAAAGCGGAATACACACGCTATATGAGAAGTTTAATTGAAAGCAATGAAAATATTTACCTAAAACAATGTTGTATAACAGAGCTTAAAGTCGAAGAAAATCGAATTGTCGGAGCGATTGACGAGTTTGGCATTGAATACAGTGCAAATGCCGTTGTTTTGACAACGGGAACTTCATTGGAAGGTAAAATTTTTGTCGGATTGCGTTCCTACAGTGCAGGCAGACTTGGCGAAAAAGCCGCTATCGGCTTGTCTGATTCGTTGCACAAATTGGGTATTCAAACAAAGAAATTAAAAACAGGAACCCCTGCAAGAGTAGATAAAAGAACGATTGATTATTCAAAAATGACTATTCAACCTGGGGACAAGGAGTTAAACTTCTTCTCGTTTAAGCCTAACCGCCCTATTAGAAAGACTTATCCTTGCTATTTGACAAGGACAACAGAGGAAACTCACGAAATAATCCGTGCGAATTTTGATAAGTCACCTATGTATCAAGGCTTAATCCAAGGGGTCGGTCCAAGATATTGTCCATCTATTGAGGATAAAATCGTCCGATTTGCAGCAAATCCTTCTCACCATATTTTTATTGAACCTGAAGGACTTGGAACTTACGAAACATATATTCAAGGTTTTTCAACGAGTTTACCTGCAGATGTTCAGGTTAAAATGATTAGAAGTCTTCCGGGACTTGAGAATGCTCATATTATAAAACCTGCTTATGCGGTTGAATATGACTGCGTTCCTGCGGTTCAAACAACACATTCGCTGATGTCGAAAAAAATCAAAGGTCTGTTCTTTGGCGGACAAATTAACGGAACAAGCGGTTACGAAGAGGCGGCCG
>SFZC01000052.1 GCA_004558955.1 bacterium
CATGAGGGCAGGTGCGAGAGAATTTGTACCTATTCCCGTAATAAAAAGTGAGTTTTTTGAAGCGTTGAATAAAACTATTGCTCAGTTTGAGCAAACTAAAGTTTCGAATAAATGCAAAATTATTTCCGTATTTTCAAACAAAGGCGGAATAGGTAAGACTTCGCTTGCTACAAATTTAGCGTTGGAATTGTCAAAAATTACCAAAGAAAATGTTGCTCTTATTGATATGAATTTCCAAATGGGCGATATTACAACGTTTTTGGACTTGAAGCCGTCCTTTAATATTTCCTATATGCTTGAAAATATTGACAAAATCAACGAAACTTTTTTGTTAAGCACTTTGGAACGTTATAAAAATACAAATTTATACATTCTTGCAGACCCGCCGTACTTCAAGCAGGCAGATAATATTCAGCCTAAACAAATTACGAAATTGTTTAACATTTTAAAAGAAACTTTTTCATATATTGTTGTTGATGCGGAATCGGGATTTAGCGGTAAAAGTATTGCAACGTTAGACAATTCTGATATGATTTTGTTGGTTACGATTGCAAATCTTCCTGCCTTACGCAATACGCAAAGATGTTTGGAATTGTTTGAAAAACTCGGTTATGACAGAGAAAAAACTCAAATTGTTGTAAATCGTTATATGGAAAATGACGAAATCAAAGAACCCGATGTGGAGAAGGTTTTGACAAAGAATATTTATTGGAAAATTCCGAACAATTATTTTGCGATTATGTCCGCAATAAATAAAGGAGTGCCTGTAAGTATTATGAATGGGGCGACTAATGTTGCTCAAAGTTATAAAGGGCTTGCTCAAAATATTTCGGATAATTTGTACAAGCAAAATATGATTGAAAAGTTTGAAAATATATTGAACAGTAAATAAGGGGTAACAATGGGACTTGCGGAGAGATTTAAAACAAAACTTGAAAAGAAGAATATTTTTGAAAAAGATATAATTGAACAAAAACTTGAAGAAAATGATATCAAATTTATTTCAAAACCTGAAATGATTGATTTGAAAAATTCCACAATTCAAACTCCGATTATTGTCAATACCGATTTAAACGTATCGGAAAATCAAGAAGAAAAAATGTTAAATCCTGATAAATTATTTTTGGAGGATTTGGAAAACGAATTGATTAATAAAATCAGAAAAACTCCTTACTGGGATGATTTTTCAAACGAACGAAAAACTGACATGATTGCGAATTATTTTGATAATAAATTGAAAAAGAATAAGTATTTTAAATTTTCGCAATCAAAAAAGGACAATTTTGTTCAAACGGTTTTAGTATTATCAAATAACAGATAACAAACAAAAACGGAAGTCATTGAGGCTTCCGTTTTGCTTATTGTATTTTGAGTTTTTTACTCAACCCAATCGTCATTGTTTCTCGGTGGTTCCTGATTAGGAGTTTCTTCTTGGTTTTCCTGTTCTTTTTCTGTATTTTCCAACGGATCCGGTAGTCTGATTTCTTTTTTGTAAATATCAATATAAGTATGTCCTGCAGCAAACCCGACCAAAGTTCCCGAGTATGTAGAAAGCATTGTGAGAATTGTTGTCATCGGTATAATTATTGCCATCGCAACAGGTGTGAACATTGGGTTTTGAGCGTTCGGTTCGGCTATCATTCCGAGTGAAACAGCGAAAACTCCGCCAAACATTCCGACAACTCCGCTTATAATGCCTACAACCGTACTTACGACAAGTCCGACAACAAAGAATTTCAAAAATACTAACATTGTTTCTTTAAATACCATTTTCATGTATTTTACAAATAAGAACGGATTGAAGTATTCTGCACGATAAACATAGTCTTCAATGAAAGTAAAATAGGCGTAGCCGTAAAACGGTGCAAGCAGTACAAAAATAATCAATGTCAGGAAGTATAAAAAGATTATGCCGATAAAAAAGCCCACGATAACAAACGGTTCGGTGTTTGAACTCTTAAATAGGGTGAAACTTCCTGCTAATAACGGCGTCAAAAAGATTACACCAAAAAGTATCAAGCCGTAAATGCCCCAAACTATTTGTAGTGGAAGCAATTTTATTCCATTAACTAAAGTGCCGAAATTTAGTTCTGGCAAACCTGATTTATTTTTGATTTTCCTGTTGTAAAAATCTGCGGCGAAACCCGAAAACGTAATGAGCGGTACAATGCAAAGTAATAACAAGACCGCAAATACGCACAGTGCGGGCATTAAAATATCTTTCGGGGTGTCTTTATCTATAATATAACGAAGACTTCCCATAAAAGAAGGTAAGAGAAGTAGTAAAAGCAACATACAGTGCCGCTTTACGACATCTTCACCTTTGAATAAGTCTTTTAACTTTTCCAAAATTTCTTTCAAATTACACATCCTTTCTTAATATATTCGAATAATTGACTGTTTTTACTAAAATAAATTTCCCTGATACTTTGTGTATCAGAATTAAGCGTACTACACCTTGTATTTATTATATATTTTTTATATCGGTTTAGGATAGAAGAACTTTAGTTTTCAGCGAAGAATTTTAACAAAAAGTTACAAAAGGAAATTTCTAAAGAAACAGATTCCGGCTTACGCACTTGTATTACTCGTGTCTTCACTTTGTTACGCACACTGCTCGTGTTGCCCTGAATGATATCTTGGTAAGGATAGCGAAGCTTTTGTCATTCTGAAATGATTAAAAATCAATCAATTTTAATTGCGTTGATTTTATCTTATTCAGAATCTGTTATCACTTGTTTTTGAATTTTTATTTTGAAATACAAGAATTTTGAATTTTGTACTAAAATAATGGTATATGGAATACAAAAAGTTTAAAATCTCTTCAAAATATAAACCTTCAGGAGACCAGCCAAAAGCCATAAAACAGTTGACGGACGGCATAATAAAGGGGTATGATACGCAGACCTTGCTCGGAATTACGGGGTCGGGGAAGACCTTTACAATTGCAAATGTAATTGAGCAGGTGCAGAAACCTACCTTGATTATCGCACATAACAAAACCCTTGCAGCACAACTTTATAACGAGTTTAAGGAGTTGTTTCCGGACAATGCGGTTGAGTATTTTATCAGTTATTACGATTATTACCAACCTGAGGCGTATATTCCGAGAACGGATACTTATATAGAAAAATCCTCTTCCATAAATGAAGAAATTGACCGATTGCGACACAATACAACGAGAAGTTTGTATGAGCGAAACGATGTAATCGTAATCTCTTCGGTCAGTTGTATTTACGGTTTGGGCTTGCCTGAAAACTATTTTAAAGGTTCAACCGAAATCAAGGTCGGGGACTGCGTTGATAGAGATGATTTGCTCAAGTATTTTGTAAGTGTTCGTTATGAACGAAATGACTTGGAATTGAAATGTTCGACGTTTAGGGTGCGTGGGGATATTGTCGAACTCATGCCTGCTTATGAAAAAATCGTGACAAGATTTTATTTTTGGGGTGATGAGATTGAAAAAATCGTAAAAATTGATAATGTTTCGGGTGAAATTCTTGAAACACCTAATTCTGTTGTGATTTATCCTGCCGTACACTATTTGTCAGATGATGATAATGTCGATGAAACTATTGATTTGATTAGAAAAGAGCTTCAAGACAGACTTATTGTGTTGAATAACGAAAATAAACTGATTGAGGCTCAACGACTGGAGCAGCGTGTTAAATATGATATTGAAATGATTAAGGAAATGGGCTACTGTACGGGAATTGAGAATTATTCACGAATAATAGAACGTCGTCCGCAAGGTTCTGCTCCTGCGACTTTGCTGGACTATTTCCCTGACGATTTTTTGACGGTTGTTGATGAATCCCATGTAACTTTACCACAAATTAAAGGCATGAGTCACGGAGATGCCGCAAGAAAACAGGTACTTGTGGATTATGGGTTCAGATTGCCTTGTGCAAAGGATAACAGACCTTTGACAAATGAAGAGTTTTACGCAAAAGTAGGGCAAAAAATTTATATTTCTGCAACCCCTGCCGAGTTTGAGCGAGAAACCTCAGAACAAATGGTAGAACAAATTATCAGACCTACAGGTTTGTTAGACCCTAAAATTTCTGTTCGCCCTATTGATACACAGATTGACGATTTGAAATCAGAAATCAAAAAACGTGCTGAAAAAGACGAGCGAATTTTGATTACAACTTTAACTAAACGAATGGCTGAAGATTTGACAGACTTCTTCTTGCAGGAAGGTATTAGGGTTCGTTATTTGCACAGTGAAATCAAATCTATTGAACGTGTTGAAATATTGCGAGATTTGAGGTTGGGCGAATTTGACGTTCTTATCGGGGTAAACTTGTTGAGAGAAGGGCTTGATATTCCTGAAGTTTCACTTGTTGCGATTATGGATGCGGATAAAGAAGGTTTTTTACGTTCTGATACAAGTTTAATCCAAACTATTGGGCGTGCTGCCCGTAACGCTTGCGGGGAAGTTATTATGTATGCGGATAAGATTACTGACTCAATGGAACGAGCAATAAATGAAACCGAACGCCGCCGAAAAATTCAAATTGCACATAACCAAAAATATGGAATTGTTCCGCAAACCATTAAAAAGCCTATCGAAAATAACTTGTTGTCTTTGGTGGCTAGTTATCGGGATTTGGAAGATATTGTGGCTGAGGAAATGGTAGATTTGGGTATTGAACAAAAAGACTTGCCTAAACTTATTGATAAACTTGAAAAAGATATGCACAAGGCTGCAAAAGTTCTTGATTTTGAACGTGCTGCACAAATTCGTGACCAGTTGAAAAAACTTCGAGAAATGAAGCAGTAAAATTTTTATGTGTCAGACAATGTCTGCCTTTCTTTTGATATTGGAAATTGTATTCAATATTTGAATGAATTTTAATTATAGCAAACAAAAAAGCGGGCTTTTAAACCCGCTTTTTAAAATTCTTTTATTTCTTCCTCTATTTTATCTTTGAAGGGTCAATTTTTACCGAATCTCCCGTAAAATCATTCAATGAAGATTGGTCATTGTATTCGGAGTCATCACCCTTAACAAATTCAGTTGATGCCTGTGCCATATAATTTGCTAAAATTGATACGTTGATTACTCCGACCGCTGAGCAATATGCTACAAATGTCCAATGGTCAAACGGAACCTTGAAAAAGAAGAATAAGTAAGCCACAGGTCCGACCAATAACAAATTTACTATTGCAATTTGCGGGATTAAAAATATCATGTGTAACAACACGTCCGGACAAGATTCAAAGATTACTTTGTAGTTAAATCCGGCTTTCAATGATTGGAATTTCGCAAATGATAAATATGAAGTTAAAATGATAGAACCGCATAATAACCAAACTATAATGTGGTAAATTTCATTGAAGTGTGGAACATTATCCACAGGGAAATTATATTTTGTTAAATAAATTCCGATAGTTCCGAAAACCAATCCGTTTGGAATTAACACCACCAAAGTTTTTAATAAACCAAGCAAAAATTCTATCGGATTAAGTGTCAAAACTTCTTTTCTGTTTGTTCGCACGTTATAAATAGCCTGAGTGAAAAGTCCGAATATCAGCACTCCGAGTAGCGGAGCACAAAATCGGAACATTTCAGTCTGTCCGACCATGAAAAAGTGAACAACAAAATATACGGGAATAGCAAATATTACGAATTTTAAATATGCTAAATTCTCGCTGAATGCGTCACGAAAAGCATCTATCATTGAAGCCATACAAATTTCTCCTTATATACTTTAATTACTGTGAATTAACCTTGAATTAATCGTTTTAATTCGGCAGGTTTTGAAGATTTCAAAACCGCATCATCAAGAGTGATAAGTCCTTTTTTGAACAATTCCGCTAAGGCTGATTCTAGGGTTTGCATACCCGAACCAGAACTTGTTTGGATTGTTGAGTAAATTTGTGCAGCTTTTGCTTCTCTGATTAAGTTTGCAATCGCAGGAGTTACGACCATGATTTCCTGAGCCATTACACGACCTTTTTTAGATCCGTCCGGTTGTCGTTTTGGAAGTAGTGTTTGTGAAAATACCGCAACCAAAGAGTTTGCCAGCTGAACTCTGATTTGTTGTTGTTGACCTTCAGGGAATACGTCAATAATACGGTCAATGGTTTGTGCTGCTGATGAGGTGTGAAGTGTTCCGAACACCAAGTGACCTGTTTCAGCGGCTGTTAACGCTAATGCAATGGTTTCGTGGTCACGCATCTCACCTACCAGAATAATATCAGGGTCTTCACGAAGTGCTGATTTTAAGGCATTTGCAAATGACCTTGTATCCATACCCAATTCTCTTTGGTGAATGATTGAATTTTTAGAAGTGTGTACAAATTCGACAGGGTCTTCAATTGTCAAAATGTGTTCAGCACGAGTTCTGTTGATGTAGTCAATCATTGCAGCAAGTGTTGTAGATTTACCAGAACCTGTAGGACCTGTTACCAGAATAAGACCTCTCGGTTTCTCAGCAATAGTTGTAACAATTGGTGGCATTCCCAGTTCTTCCAGTTGAGGTGCTGTTGTTGCAATCGTACGGAAGGCTGCAGCATAACTTCCTTTATCTTTGTAGAAGTTTACACGGAAACGACCGATTCCTTCAATACCGTATGAAAAGTCTAATTCCCATTCTTGTTCAAGGTGACGTCTTTGTTCGTTAGACAACATCGGGAACAATAAATGTTCAACATCTTCCGAAGTTAACGGTTCATAGTCAAAACGGATAAGTTTGCCGTCAATACGACCAACCGGCGGTAACATGCTTGAAATGTGTAAGTCGGAACCGCCTTTTTCTTTTAGTTCATTTAATAAATCTTCAATAACCATTCTATTATTTCTCCAATATTTTCAGTTCTATTCTGCAATAATCGCATCGTTGTCATTTGCTGCCATTTCAATTAATAAATAAGTCATATATGCACCTAGAGCAACTGCTTTCGGGTCAAGGTCAGATTTGTTTGAAGCTTCAATGATTGCGGTGTTAATTTCAGGATTTTCTTCCTTTATGTAATGAATCATTTTTTTACGCCACGCTGGCATATCTTCAAAAATTTCAGCAAAAGCACTGTTTGCAATGTCTTCTGTTATAACCGGTAACATACTCAATTTAGCCCTTCCTTTTAAACTCTTCTTAATGATTCAATTATACAATAAATTTCGGCTTTTGTCTATTACCCTAAGAATATCCTTTGTTTGAAGTATAATTAAAATTATGAAGCTCAATAATTTGAAATTGACAGATTATAGAAATTGCTCAGATTTGTTTTTGGAATTTGATAAAACAAAAATTTTGATTATCGGAAAAAATGCTCAAGGCAAAACTAATATTCTTGAAAGTATTTATTTTTTATCCACCTTGAAAACTCCGAGAACCTCTAATTTGTCAGAACTTATTAAATTTAACAGTAAATATTTAAAAATTGAGGCTGAACTTGTAAAATCCGATACCGATATTGAGTTGACCTTTATTTATAATGCCGAAAAGAAACGGGAAGCCAGTATAAATAAGGTAAAATCAACAATAAAGGATTTTAAATCCGTGTTAACGACAGTGCTTTTTGCTTCGTCAGATTTGATGTTGTTGCGTGGTACTCCGCAAGATAGACGAGATTGGCTTGATAGAGCAATTTCACAGATTTATCCTGCTTATGACGACAGACTTTCAAAATACGATAAGATCAGGGTTCAAAAGAATAATTTTTTAAAAGAATGTGCAAAAAATGGATCTTTTGACGGCTCTTTGCTTGATGTTTTTAACGAACAGCTCTCGGTTACGGGAAGTAATATTATATATATAAGAAAAAAATACCTGAAAGAAATTGAAAAAATTGCACAAACAAAACACAGAACAATCAGTGAAACCGAACAATTAAAAATTCGTTACGATTGCGGATTTTTGGGTGAGAATGATGAAATTGAAGAAATTTCTCTAATAAAAGAAAAGTTTGACCAGACACTCGCAGATAGAAGAATTGAGGAAATCAGGCGTTGCCAGTCTTGTATTGGACCTCATCGTGATGATATTGTTTTTTATATTAATGAACAAAATGCTTCGAAATTTGCTTCTCAAGGGCAACAAAGAACTATTGTTCTGTCACTGAAATTATCAGAATTGGATATGATAAAAGAGAAAATTGGCGAAGCTCCGATATTATTGCTGGATGATGTTTTGGCTGAACTTGATGATATCAGACAGAATTATTTGCTCAAATCAATCAATTCCGATACTCAAACAATAATAACCTCAGTTGATACAATATTGTTTGAAGAGGAATTTTTGAAGGATGTTAAGATTTACAAAATTGAAAACGGAAATTGTAGGGTGTAAAATCTAATTTTATGGATTAAACTATAAACTATAAAGTGTTTTGTTGATTTAAAAGTCCATAAATCCAATAAAAAAGAGAAATCATGCGATTTCTCTTTTTTCTAAATGGTCGGGATGACACGATTTGAACGTGCGACCCCCTCGTCCCAAGCGAGGTGCGCTACCAAGCTGCGCCACATCCCGATATGTATTGGTCACTTCTTAAGTGTATGACAAACATTTTTTAAAGTCAATAATTATTTTTAAAATTTAATAATTTTTCATTCTATTTTTTATGTGCTATAATTCTTCTATTATGGTTAGGCTTATAAATAAACACAATTTACGGTTAATAACCGATGGAATTTATTCTTGGATGAAGCTTCAAGAAAAATTTACATATATGGCTTCATTTAACAATCCGAACATTACGCCGTGCGTTTATGTCATGTGGCATGGAAATCAGTTTTGCGTACACGGATTGCCGGAAAAAAATAAACTGAATATTTTAATCAGTACCTCAAAAGACGGGGATATAGTTTCTTATATCTGTCACAGAATGGGATTCCAAACATGTCGAGGTTCTTCTATGCGTAGAGGTTCGGTGTCGGGAACCTTAAAGCTTATCAATAAGTTAAAAAAGGGTGAGAATGTTGCAATTATGGTTGACGGTCCTCGTGGTCCGTTGTATTCGGTAAAACCCGGTGCTATTGCTATTGCTCGTGAAGCGGGCGTTCCGATTGTTCCTATGAATTGGTATTCAAAAGATTTTACTTTTGTTAGGTTTAACACTTGGGATAAAATGACTTGTCCGTTCGGCCCTACCCGAATTTTGAACACTTTTGGCGAGCCGATTTATGTTGACGGAAAGTCTGATGAAGAAGCCGCTGAGGAGATTAAAAACGCATTGTTAAGGTTAGAAGAGTTGGCTCCTGAGCGTTTTGAAGAAGCAAAGAAGATGAAATTATGGGAAAAAAGAAAGTAAAAATTTCGATATTACAAATGTCGTCTGTTATTGGTGATGTTGAGGCTAATATCAAGCAAGTTGAGGATATTGTAAATTTGCAAATGCCGACAGATACAGATGTATTAGTGTTGCCTGAGGTTTGGACCATCGGTTGGTCGTGCGGAAATTTTCAAAAATCAGCTCAATATGTAAATAGCGGTTCTGTTCATGATTTTTTGTCCGAATTAGCAAAAAAATATTCAATAAACATTATTGGCGGAAGTTATATAACCCAAAAAAATAGCGAATATTTCAACACTTGTCCGGTTTTTAACCGAAGGGGTGAACTTGTTGCAAGTTATTCAAAAATGCACTTATACGCATATTACGGGTGTGATGAGGATAAGTTTGTATCTCGAGGAAGCACTCCGGTTATGATTGAGTTGGATGGGGTTAAATACGGCTTAACAATTTGTTATGATATTCGTTTTCCTGAACTATACAGAGCCTATATGAAAGCAGGTGCAGAGGTTTTGGTAAATTGTGCTGCGTGGGGTTCTAAAAAGCCTGTCCCGTGGGAAATGATGACTAAATCAAGAGCGATTGAAAATCAGTCTTACATGGTTGCCTTGACACAATCGGGATATATCGAAAACGGAGAGTATAACTTGGGCGAATCCCGTATAATTTCGTATAACGGGGAAGAAGTTGCTTCGATTATGTCAGGTGTTGGCATAGCAACAGGTGTTCTTAATTTGGACGCAATGTATGAATTTAGGCAAAAATCACCGACTATAAAAGATATTAGGGAAAGTTATGAGGTAAAACAATTATGCAAAAATTGTTAGTTTTTATATTTGCGTTAATATTGTCAGTTTCGACCGTTTACGCTGAAACGATAGACAAAACTTTGAATAAATTAGGTATAAATAAATCAGCGGTTTCAGTTGTTGTCAAAAATATTTCAACGAAGGATACGGTATATTCTTTGAATGGTCGCACTCCGATGCACCCTGCTTCAACTTTAAAGCTTGTAACAACTGCAGCATCTGTTGACACTTTGGGAGCTGATTACAGTTTCAAGACCAGTTTATATAAGAGTACAAACAATGATTTGTATTTTAAATTATCGGGAGACCCGCTTTTGTCCTCTAAAAATTTGGACAAAATGGTAAAAACCGCACGAGATAAAAAGATTACGCCGAAGAATGTCTATGTTGATGATTCTGCTTTTGATAAGGTTGAATGGGGCGAAGGCTGGCAATGGGATGATGCTTTGAACCCGTTAATGCCGAAGTTTAGCGTTTATAATCTGAATAAGAATTTATTAAAAATTGATGCTTTGCCGACAACAAACGGTATGCCCGCAACAGTTTCTATTAAGCCGAATTATCCTATTACTTACATGAATTATGTTACAACAAATCTGACACAAACTTCTTGGTTGAAAGCTGAAAAAAATCCTGAAATTGCTAATACTATAAATGTTTTGGGTAATGTTTCAAAGTCTGCGACAATTTATATTCCGTTGAATAATCCAAAATTAAATTTTATGTTGAGATTGGCTGATATTTTTAAGGATTCAAAAATAGAATACTTTGGTAAATTTACCAATGCTAAACTTCCGAAGACTAATATTTATTTGGTTGATGAGGTTCAGCACGGAATTTTGCCAATGTTAGGTTTGATAATTAAAAACAGTGACAATTTGGTTGCGGAATCTTTGTTTAAGGCGGCAGGTGCAGAATGGGCAGAGGCTCAAGGTTCGTTTGAAAATTCTAAAAAGATGCTGGATGCGTATTTTGAAAAACTCGGAATTGAGGCTCAGGATATCCGAATTGTTGACGGTAGCGGAGTTTCAAAAAATAACCTTATGACAGCAGATTTTATGGCTAATTTCTTGGTTTACTTATCGGAGCAGGACGGTTTTGAAAACATTGAAATGCTGTTGCCGACACCGTCTGAGGGTACTTTGAAAAACAGAATGCTATATTTTAAAGACAATTTGCGTGCAAAAACTGGAACTCTTGCAGATACAAGTGCTATTGCCGGCTATATAACTTCAAAACGCGGTAAAACTTACGCTTTTGATATTATGATAAATGATGCTAAAACTTCATCTGCCGATAAAAAGAATATTGAAGAGCAGATTTTACGCAGTTTGTATATGAATTATTAATTAAGAAAAGGGTATAAAAATTATGTATGAACCGGAAGTATCAATAATAACACCGACTTATAACATTGTGGAAAACGGACAATCTGACGATTTTACCTTGTTGGTTAATTTGTTGGACAGGCAAACCTATCCGTATGTGGAACATCTTGTTATAGATAATGCTTCAAGCGATGGAACTGAGGTGCTTTTGAAGGAATACAAAAATTCAGGATTTTTGAATTTCTTTTCAGAACGTGACAGGGGCAAATTTGATGCGATGAATAAAGGTTTATTGCGTGCAAAAGGCAAATATATCGGATTTTTGAGTTGTGATGATTTTTACCATGACATAACAGGTATTGCAGATGTTGTGAATACTATGGAAGCCGAAAATGCCGCTTTTTGTATGTTCCCGTCATATTGCTGTCAGCCAGACGGAACTGTATTTCAATTTATACCGGCAATGTTGAATGTCTTTCAGGTTTCACCATGTCCGAGACAGGCGATAATCTTTAAAAAATCCGTTTTGAGTGAATTAAACGGGTTTGATGAAAAATTCAAGTTGTTGGCGGATTATGATTTGGTAATTCGTTTGGTTTTGAAAAAATATAAAGGTATTTTGTTTGATGGAAACATTTTGACGTATAAAGCAGGTGTTCAGGCTTTGAAACATACTGTTCAGGCTGAAGCGGAATGTAATCACATTTTCTATAAAAATTACAAACCGTTGTACCCGGTGAATAATGAAATTTTGGACAGAATGGTTAAGATTTCCGAAATTCCAAAGCCGTTACTGGACAAATTTGTAAAATGTTTTCCGGAAGAGGATCATGATTTGTTCTTTGAAAGATATGAGCAAATGTATAATTTGAGAGCGGAAGCGTTAAGGGCTCAACGCAATCAGAAAGGTTAGAAATTATTTATAATTAAGTATAAATATTGTAAATAATTTGCTAAAAAATCTTGCGTGGTTATAATAAAATTAAGGTATAGTTTTTATAATAAGAAAGTTAGGGAAATATGAGCGAAGGAAAAATTGCAGTTTTAGGATGTGGATTATGGGGAAGAAACATTGTTCGTAATTTCTATAATCTTAATGCTCTTTGTATGGTTTGCGATTTGGACGAGGAAAACTTGGCAAAAGTTAAGGAACAGTATCCAAACGTAAAAACCACAAAAGATTTTCACGATATATTGAATAGTGACGAGATTATGGGTGTTGTTGTTGTTACTCCAAGTCATACTCACTATAAGTTTGTAAAAGCAATGTTGGAAGCCGGAAAGCATGTTTATGTTGAAAAACCTATTTCAACTGTTTCTCAAGAAGCAAAAGATTTAAAAGATTTGGCTGATAGCAAAGGCTTAGTTTTAATGGTAGGTCACTTGTTGTTGTACCACCCTGCAGTTAACAGATTAAAAATGTTGGTTGAAGAAGGGTCATTGGGCGATATCGTTTATGCTCAAAGTGACAGATTAAATATCAACTATTTCAAAAATGACCGTAGCGTAATGTGGGATTTGGCACCGCATGATGTTTCTATGATTAGTTACGTTTTGGGTAAA
>SFZC01000192.1 GCA_004558955.1 bacterium
AACGTTTTAGTGGAGGAATATTATGACTGAAAGAAACGAACTCATTAACGATATTCAACGACTTAAAGCAGAACGTAATCGATTGTTAGAACAAATCAAAGAGGCTGAACAATGGGAAAGTGCCTCTTGGGATAGCTATCATGCATTGGTAGACCATATTAATGCGATGGAGAAAAAGCAAAAGATCGCTAGTAACTATTGGGATGCCTCTCAACGAGATATTAAATATCATTTTGGGTTTGTTCTGGATCAAAATAACAGGCTTAAAAAGGTTATTGCTAAAAAGCGTTATGACTTATTAGAAAGTGAGTTAGATAAGCTTACAGAAGAAGTTAGACAGTTAGCAGATGTTTTGGGTATTGAAAACTTCCTCAAGATTTTCCATTCTTTGCCCTACCTGCAGAGGAGATAGATAATGAGTAAAACTACAAGAGAGTTAGCTAACTTATTCGGGGTTACAAAACAAGCTATTGAAAAGAAGTATACCCCGGAATTTAAGGCAAAATATATGTCAAAAGTGACCACCAACGGGGTACCAACTTGGTTGGTAGATGATGAGGGCGTAAATGTTTTAAAATCAATATTTCAAGATACCAACCAGACTACCAACTTAGGTACCAACGAGGTACCAACCGATGATAAAGTTTTGGGGGTCTTGGAAGAGCAAATTAAAAGCCAAAAAAATCAGATTGAAAGCCTACAAAAATTACTTGACCAATCTCAACAATTGCTACTTAGTGAGCAGAAAAAAAGTCAATTGCTGATAGAAAATCAGACTCCTAAAACTGATATACCTCATGAGTGGCAAGAAAAACAAGAAGTGTTAGAAAATCAAATATCGTATTATCGTAATTCGGCTAATAATGCTAATCAACGAGTAAGAGAGTATCAAGATTGGGCAGAGCGAGCGGAAAAAGCTTTTTGGTTTGCAGCTACTTTAGCAGGAGTTTTCTTTGTTTTATTACTTGTTTTAGGGTGGATATACTTTTTAGGGAGAAATTAATCATGATAGGACAGCCAAAATTTAAAATAAAAGACCTTGTTGAATTCTCTTTTAACGGTTCTAAAAGGTTCGGAACTATTATCATAGTCGATGCTTTTGGAACTTTTAGGCAATCTGATGAGGTGTCTTACGATATTATCGATTTAGACAGAATGGTGATGTGTAAGCACGTAGTAGAGTCGGATATTTTCCCACCAGATTCGCAAGCTTTAAAGGTGCTTTTAGCAACTAAAGAAATTCCTTTAGACATGCGGGAGTGGTTAAATCAATAATCTAACAAGCCCCAATAGTAGGGGCTTTTCGTATGCTCGGTAACCTGACTTCCTTTCTAAAAAATATGATAAAATCTGGGATTCTACAAACCCTATGGATAGGATCTACTTTTACTCTGGCAAGATTAGCAAGTGTGTCCACACTTGCAAAAATAAAAAGCAAAAAAGCCTATTTGTAGGGCACCCCCACAAACAGACTTTTGACTTTTTACACTTTGGGGAAATCCCCAATCCCCTAATTTGCACTTCGTGCATTTTTCAAAATTTACAGTTCTGTTTTTAAGAGGGGTTTGGGGTATACCCCAAGAAAATATTTTATCAGCGTGTGGGGAACTTACTAGTAAGTTGTCACACACTTGCTACGCTTGCCAGATGGAAATAAGGAGGTAAATAATATGTGTGAAACAAAGAGCTTTGGGAAAACTATGCTAGAGGTGGCTAAAGAATTAGGTGTATCTAAAGATGTGGTGAAATATCATCAACGTAAAATGGATACTGGTGAGAGTTTAAGAGCAAACGGAAAAATATATATTCCTCCTGCTGGAGTAGAAAAAATCAAAAATAGTTTGAGAAAAGATAAAGAGTTCTATTCTGTTACTTTCGAGAGTAAATTGATGAGCCAAATAGATGACTTAAGGTCAAATCAGTGGCACCATGAATGGAAATTAGAAGACGTTTCTAAAAAATTAGATAGCATTGATAAAAAACTAGATGAAATTTTAAAACGTCTCTAAAATCGTCTGTATGCCATTTTAAAATCATTTTTGACGAATTATACCTTTTTTAGTCTAAAACTCCATACAGAGGCTAATAAGGAGCTTAAAATCAATTTTAAGCAAAAATCTATGATAGATTTTTGAGATATATTATTTTTTATTTGAAGAATGATATAATAATTTTTGGCAACTAAAAACCCCCAATCGCCTGTGAGAGGAGGTATGCTGAATGCTATTAATTGAATTTTTCCTTTTTGTTATCATTCGCAACATAGTTAACTATGTTGTTATTCCTTTAGCTAGGCTATATGGAGTGAAATGGATAGAGAAGCATTTTGATGATAATAATAAATAGTTGTCCTTCTCTGAGACGTCGCAATGTTGTGAGCGATGACAAAAAAAGCACCCTTGTTTTAGTCAGCAGGGTGCTTTTCTTATGCTCGAATGCTCTCGAACTTTTCCTTGTTGTTGCTTATATTATAGCATGAAATAACTTTTAAAGTCAAAAAAGTAGCGTTTGGGGAACAGATACTACTTAGGAGATTATGAAAAAGAAAAGTTTTAGGATTGTCTAAATAGTAACGCTAGAAATTTAAAGAAAACTAAAAAATGAAAAAAATAACTAGCAGATTGACGATTTTTTTCGCAGAAAAAATCAAAATCTGAGTATTTATATATATTTAATATATATTTATATTATATTTAAGCGACTCATGAGCCTTACAGCCCCAAGGAGTTTCACGTTTTATAGGGTACAAAATGGCACAACTTAGGGTACAAAATGGCACAACTTAGGGTACAAAATGGCACAACTTAGGGTACAAAATGGCACAACTTAGGGTACAAAAAAAAAACTTGTCTTTAGGAGAAGGTTCTGTTATTATAAAGACAAAAAATAATAGAGGGTCCCTATATGAACGAAATAGTGCGATATAATAACGATTTGAATGGCTTAAAAATGCGAAAATGGACTGCAGAAGAAATGAATTTTTTCTTTGCTGTAATAGCAAAAGTTAGAGATAAGGGAACACGTTTAGTTACCTTTAATTCTGATGATTTAAAGGAACTAAGTGGCTTTGCTAATAGACATAAACAGAGATGGGAAGATGTTATTGATAGTGTCGCAATCAAAGTAGCAGATTTAAAGTATTATGAAAGAACAGAACAACGAATTTTAATTATGAATTTATTTGCTTATTTTGAAGCAGATATTATCAATAAGACAATAGAAGTTGAAGTATCTTCGAAATTTGAGTATGTTGTCAATAAATTACTGACAAATTTTACTCAGTATGAACTTGAAGAGTTTACCAATATTCGTTCGACTTATGCTAAAACTTTGTATAGATTACTCAAACAGTGGCGGACAGTGGGGAAAAAAGAAT
>SFZC01000193.1 GCA_004558955.1 bacterium
CTTTGATATGTTTTACCTGTTCCATAAGGTGGTGAATATGCTCGGTTACGCTTTCCAAATTCATCTGTCCGCACCATTGGAACGGTGTAAAAGGTTTTGGTACAAAGATTGACAAGGTACATGTTAAATCAAGAGAATGTTTCAATCCTTTTTCTTTTTTTAACAGTTTTGAACGATATCTTATTCGTCTGAACAATTCCGCCATTTCGTCCATGTCTTCAAGGGTTTCTGTCGGAAGTCCGCAAATAAAGTAAAATTTAACCCTAGACCAACCGTTTTCGTAAAGCGTCAAAACGGCGTTCATAATTTGTTCTTCGGTAATATTCTTTTTGATTACGTCACGAAGTCTTTGGCTTCCTGCCTCAGGTGCTAAAGTCATTGTTGATTTTCTGACACTTTGTACCAAATTCGCAAGTTCTAAGTTAAAACCGTCAATTCTTTGGCTAGGTAAAGACACTGAGATTTTTCGGTCGTTAAAATCTACTGCCAATTCTTTTATAACTTCATTGATATTTGCGTAATCGTTTGAGGACAAAGACAAGAGTGAATACTCATCATAACCCGTTTTATCAACAAGTCTTTTAGTCTTGTCTATAATGTCTTCGGCGCTTCTTTCTCTAATCGGGAGCGTAACGTGTCCCGGTTGGCAAAATCTGCACATTCTGCCACAACCACGTCTGATTTCGACAACCGCTCTATCCTGAATTGATGAAGAAAATGGTATCGGATAGCGTGTCAAAGCGTTTTTATCGTTCAGTTGAGCAACTCTTTTGACTACTCTTCCGCCGACAAATTTTGACCAACGTCCGTTTTTTGGGTCTTTGCAAAGTGCTTTTATTCGTTCGTTTCTTGGTAATCCTTTGGTATCTTCCAAAATTTTGCAAAGCTCAATAATGTTTTCTTCCCCATCACCTATCATAAAAACATCGATAAAATCGCTCATCGGGAGCGGGTTAAAGGCACAAGGTCCGCCTGCAACAATTATCGGGTCATCGTCTGTTCTGTCGGAGTTTTTATACGGTACGCCTGCTATATCAAGCATTTTTAAAACTGTCGGATATGCCATTTCATACTGTAGCGAAAAGCCGATAATATCAAATTCTTTCAAATCTTTTTTTGATTCCACGCCATACAGTGTTTCAGGGGTAAAATCAGGTTCCGGTGCATAAACTCTATCACACATGAAGTCTTCTTCATTGTTTATTAAGTCATACAAAATTCTGACCCCTAAATTAGAAATTCCGATTTCGTATTTGTCGGGAAAAGCAAGTGCAAATCTTATTTTTGCAGAAGCAAAATCTTTATTGTAGGACAAGTATTCGCCACCGACATATTGATACGGTTTTGAACAATGATATAATTTTTCTTCGTATTTAAAACACATTTTTCTCTCTTATGCTAGGTCTTCCGGAAAATATCTGTCTATTTTTATTATTGTTCCGTCAAGTTTATTTTCTTCAAAGGATTTCATAAATTTGAACAAATCACTGTTTGGAACGTGGTAACTGTATAAAAATATTTCCGAATTTATCTCTCTCATTACTGTTACCGTGTAGTGACATTTTGATGCGTAATTCAATAAGTTTTCTTTGCTGAAACTGTTGCCGTTAAGGTCTTTTTTATGCTTTATATAGTTAAATCCGGCATAAAACTTGACCTGCTCTTTGATTTCTTTAGGAAGATTGTCCATGTTTTGTGTTGCAGAAAATAAATTTATAACATTATTATCCTTCTTTTTGGTCATAAGTACACCTCTCCCTATTTTTATTAAACTATATTTTTATTAACATGTCTAAATGTTAAGTTTATTCGGTTTTCAACTCTTTTAAATAGTCCAAAACCTTCAAAGCTGTTTCTCGGCGGATATCTTTTGGTGAAAGTCTTAAATATTCAATGGCATGCGAAACCTTGATGTTTTTATCGTACCATCTTCTCATAATGTAGTTATATTGGTCTTCCAATGACAATTCTTCCAATTCAACATCTTTTAGCAGAGCAATAATATAATCCGCACATCTTACTTGAATTTCCTCAGAAGAATGCTCCAGCTCGTTAATTGCACGGCTTACCGCTGTATCAGCATCATACCATCTTTTAAACATGTTCATAATTAATTCCTCATTTGTTAAGTATATTAAAGCAAAATTATGCAAAAAAGTAAATTATTTAACAAAAAATATCTTTATATATATGTAGGTAAAATATAAAGGTTGTAGTATGGCAGATATTTATGATATGAGTTCGTATAACTTTCAAAATCCGTTTGATACAGATATCGGTATTTTGAATATGGGAAAAATGATTACTCCTCCTGATTTCACTCCGTTCAATCCAGTAGCGGCTTCGATGAACGGAATAACCATGAAGGCAGGTAATTTAGGCTCGGATAAAGTTGAAGTTACCTCTCAAAAAGAGAAGGACAGTCGCTTTTGGTCAACATTATTCAAAGGTGGTGTCGCATTAGGTGCAGGTGTACTTCTGTTTAAAGCAGGAAAATCAGGCGGTTCAAAGCTTTGGAGCGGTATTAAAAATATTTCCTCAAATATAATTTCTAAATTCAAAAAATAATTGATGTGTGATGTGTTTATTTAGCAGGTCTTATCAGACCTGCTTTTTTATGCTATATTTTACTAGTAGTTTAATTATTATAAAGGAGTTAGAGTTATGGCAAAAGATTGCAGTTTTGATATTGTGTCAGAATACGACAAACAAGAATTGGTGAACGCTGTTGACCAAGTTAAAAGAGAATTAACAACAAGATTTGATTTGAAAAATTCTAATTCAAAAGTCGAATTGGAACAGGACAAACAAATCGTTATTACAACTAACGATGAAATGAAGTTAAAAAATATTTTGGATATTTTGCAGTCAAAACTTGTTAAACGTAATTTGAGCATTAAAATCTTAGACCCAAAACCCGTAGAAAATGCTCTTGGCGGTAATGTAAGACAGGTTTTTGAACTTAAAAAAGGTTTAACTCAAGATTTGGCAAAGAAAATTGTTGCAGAAATTAAAAATACCAAATTAAAAGTTCAAACCTCAATTCAAGGTGAGCAGGTTCGAGTAACGGGCAAGGATAAAGATGATTTGAGATCGGAAGAG
>SFZC01000194.1 GCA_004558955.1 bacterium
GTTCCGGGTGCGGAGGTGCAGCTGAAGGCGACCGCCCATCAGAATGATGTGGATAATTTCAGGAAGAGTACTTCAACAAAATACGCAAACACCTGTTGAGTTTGCTAATGTCGTTCTATTCAAACAAGATTCAGTCTTTCTGAAAGGAACAACGACAGACACTATCGGAAGATTTGAATTTGAAAATCTTCCCACAGATAATTATGTGCTGTCAGTATCCTGTTTAGGATTTGAAACAAAGCGGATTTTGATACAGAATCTGACGGAATCAGCACAAATAGATGTGTATTTGAATGAAAATGTTTTGTTACTTGGGGAAGTGGTGATTTCTGCTTCTTCCACAATAAACAAGATTAACCAACGGATTGTGTTCCCGACAAAATTGCAAATCAGCCATTCTGCCAACGGAATGCAATTGCTGAATACAATGATGCTTCCCGGCTTGAACATCAATCCGATGCTGAATACGATTTCATCATCCGACGGCGGGAAAGTCATTTTGCAGATTAACGGCGTAAATACCACGCCGGAAGAAATTCAGACCTTGCAACCCCGCCAAATCAAGCGGATAGAATATTCGGATTATGCAGGTATCCGATACGGACATGCTTCCAAAGTTATCAACTACGTGGTAGTAAGGGATGATAAAGGCGGTGTTGTTGGTGTGGATTTGATGAACTCGCTGAATATCCTTGCAGGGGGCGATGTTTTCTTTGCCAAATTCAACAAAGGAAAATCGGAATATGCTTTGAACTACACCGCAGCGTTTCAACGCATCAACACGAATAACAGAAATCGCACAGGTAGTTATCAGTTTGAAAATTCATCCCCTATATTGAGGGAAGAAATCAGTGCCGGAGGTGATTATTCGTACCAAATGCATGATTTTTCGCTGACATACAACTATCAGCAGAGCGATTCGGCTTTTTTCAATGCCAAGTTGAAATATAATCTGAGCAATCAGCCTCACAACGATTTCAACAGTTTTCTAAAAGAGAATGGCACGGACAAAGGGTTGATTTTTGACGGAAGTCAGCAAAAAATTAATGTTCCTACCATCGACTTGTATTACCAGTATGGTTTACCCAAAAATCAGAAAATATATGCTAATGTGGTGGGGAGTTATGCGAACGCAGCATCTTCGCGGAATTACTGCGAATACAACGATGTTGATACTCTTTTCAGCGAACGTTCGGAACTGTTTTCCGATAAATATTCACTGATTGCCGAAGGCATATACGAAAAAGGATTTGCCCATGGAAATTTGAAATTCGGGATAAAACATATTCAGTCGTTTACAGAGCAGACAATTAATCAGGGCGAGGAATTCAAATCGGATTTGAATCAGGCGGAATCGTCGGTTTTTGCAGAGTGGTTTTATAGTAAGGGCAAATTCAGCTATAGCTTGGGACTTCGCCTGAATCGCCTGCATTTTTCCAATGTATCTGTTACCAAAAGCTATTACCATTTCTTACCCAAAGCGATGGTTGGCTATCGGTTCAGTGATAATTCTTTTATCCGGTATGATGCGGAGATGAGTCAAACGAATCCAACCCTGATGGAGTTGGCCGACACGGAAATCCGTCTTGACTCGTATCTTGCCGAGAAAGGGAATCTGTTGCTTCAACCGTACCTGAATCTGAATAATAATTTATATTACGAAAACAGAAAAGGGTTGTTCGCTTTCAATGCAAGCCTGCATCATCACTACAAACACAATCCTATCATGGAATCGAAAAGAGAACATGGAAATGTGTTCCTGACAATGCCCGAAAACATGAAAGATTGGAATAAGTATAATGCGGAGATAACATTGAAAGTAGGGATGATAAAAAACTTCCTGCAATTTTCGGTTACAGGAGGCTTCAACCACTTTGACAGTCGTGGGAACAACTATTCGCATACCCATTCTAATTTTTATTACAGGGCAGATGTTTTGGCAATGTATAAGAAATGGATGCTGATAGGCCAGCTACAGCCTTTTGACGAAAGGTTATACGGCGAAACCGTCATAAAGGATGGTAATTATCACTACTTGGCTATCCGGTACAATGCGACTAATTTTTCTTTTGGCATAGGTGCGTTCAATCCGTTTAAGAATGTTTCCCGAACCATTATGGAAAACAAAAATGCACAAGCGCCTTTCCGAAGAGAAAGTTTTAGCGATGCATCCCGAATTCTCGTTGCCACGCTCACTTGGAATTTTAATTTCGGAAAAACTCATCTTGTCGGTACTAAATCGCTGAATAATCAGGATACCGACTACGGAATCAAAGGAAGTTATAAGTAAGATTAGGTGTTGATTTCAACAAATTCTGTATTATGTATTTCTGGCAAATCTATCACTAATTATCTTTCAGCGACATGTTGTTGCTTCGCGTTCACTGAATCCTATCGGAATTCAGTGAACGCCTTTGTGTGTCGTCAACTGACGATATCATCCTTTTTTTTACTCAAAATCAATAAAAATGAAAGATAAGATAAAAAACATTGCAGAAAAATTAGAACATCAAATCAGGATGCATGAACTCGATTTAAATGACAGGATTAAAGATATTCCTCAAATAATATTGCTGTTGGAACAGGGGTTCTCGGAATTGAAAGAAATAGTTTCGTTTTATAAGTTCAAAAGTGAAATGGATGAAATATTCTTTTTCAAGATAATAAAACCCAAGTTTTTTAGTAAACTAATCTATTACAGGAAAGTGTATAACATCGAAATGATGCGCCCCAACGGACAAGATTGTGTGCTGAAAAATTATTTCATCAATGAACTGAATCAGTTAGAGAATTTCTACAATAAGAACATTGATTTCTATAAATACTACCGTTCGGGAAGTACGCATTTGGATAAGTACTTTTTTCTGAGAGGAAAACAAGATATTCAAATGACAATGGAAACATTTTATTTTGAAAGAGACCCTAATTTTTCTACGATTTGCGATTTTAAAGTTGCAAAAATAGTAGCAAACGAAATGTTGCGAATTTATCTGAATCCTAAAATCCGCAACTATCATCCAATACACGATTAAGGGTAGATTTATGAGTCGTTAGTAGCAGCTTTCAGTAAAAAGCAACAGCACAACATCAAT
>SFZC01000195.1 GCA_004558955.1 bacterium
AAAATAAAAATATCTTAACAAATAAAAGGAGGCAATTATGAACAAGAAGCATGATTATTATCTAGCTTCTGGGTGGTTCAGTGAAGAGCAAGAGAAAAATTATGAACTTACTTCTTCTTCACTAAAACAAAAGTTCAACATTTTTGAACCAAGGCTAGATGCAGGAAATCTTGCAGAAGGTCCAATGACTTTAGAAAGAGCTAAAGAAATTTTCAAAAATGACTTAATCGGAATTGACAGTTGCAAAGGAATCTTTGCAGACATTTCTTTTAGAGATACAGGAGTTTTGATTGAAATTGGATATGCAATCAAAGGAAAGATGATAAAAGAAAAATATCACAAACTAAAAGAAGACTTCAAAAATAATATCATTACTGAAGACCAATTCCTTGAAGAAAAAGAAAATCTTCTTGAAAATGGAGTAGATGAAATCACATTATTTGACAATTCAACTCGTCCAAAGATGAATATTATGATTGCATCAGCTGCAGACAACTGCATTAGAAATGATATTGAATTGCAAGATTATGTAAATGGTGAAAAAGTTTTTGACCTAGGAAGCACGGAGCTAGAATAATGCCATTGAATGAAAATATTCCAAAAATAGTTCACAAATCAAAAGACATTCTAAATACTGAAATTAAGACTGAATATAAAACTCTTGAATCAGCAATTGAAGTTCATCTATTAGATGGTTCTTATCTAACATGGGAACAGTTAAAATCTTATATTCCGAATTTTGTTGATGCTACATGGGGAATTAAAGAATCATATACAGATGAAGAAGCTGAAGATATTCTTATCAGAATGTTTAAAGGAGAACATCTTCCTGGAAGTCTTGAAACATTTAAATTCACATTTCTTGTTAAAGGACTTTCATACATTGGAGTATCACATTATCTAAGACATCGTCAAATTACGTTTAGTTCAGTTTGCACAGGTGATAGGCCTCTTGCTCAAGAAGATGTAGTAGTTCCAGAATCAATTGTTAACTGTCCAGAACTTTATAAAAGATATATTGCAACATGTGATGAACAGAAGAAAATTTACAAAGAATTAGTTGATTCTGGTGAAGTTTCAACAATGGATGCTCGATATGTTCTTCCAAAATCAACTTATCAGCAATATTATATGTCGATGGACTGGCTAACTCTTGTAAAAGTTGTAAAGCAAAGAATTGATAGAGAAATTCAGCCAAAAGAAGACAATCTTGTTGCTATGCATATGTGGGCAGAAATCTTAAGAGTTTATCCAAAACTCAAATCTCTGCATCTTATTGATATTGACCAAGAAAATAAATTCTATCAAATGAATGCTAGAAAAGAACGTTCAACGAATCTTTATTTACCTGAACCTCAAGATGATAAGTTTGAATATCGTTCAGATGATTTTGTATATAACAAACATCGTGAAGATTTGATGGGAACTCATAAAAATCCTAAATCTATATTCCAACAAATCTATGATTTTCTAAAAGAAAAATGGAGTTCAGATGAAAAAGCAAATTAGAAATTTAATGAATAAGCTTTTATCATATGACCTTTATAAGCAAGGAAACATTGTAAGATGGGCAGGACGTCATGTAATTGTTCATGAAAATGATGCAGAACATATGCATTATGTAACTCAACTTACAATGATTCTATGTAAGCATTTTGAAATAGATGAACATCAAACACTCTTAGCTTGCCAATTAGCTGCAACTCATGACTGGGGAGAAACAATCACAAATGATGTAAATTTTGTAGTAAAAAGAAAAAATCCAGCAATAAAAGAAGGATTAGATAGTCAAGAACTTGAGTTCATGAAAACTACTCCATTATTTGAAGAATATTCTCTTGCTCTTAAAGATGAACTAGTAAAGAAGATTGTTGATTGTGCAGATGCAATTGATGTTCTTTATTATATTAATAGAGAAAAAATGTTAGGAAATAGAACAGATATAGTAACAGATGTTTGGAATGAAGCTGAAAAAAGAGTTATGAACTTATTAGTAAGCATTAAAAATTTAAAGGAAAAAGATGTATAAACCAAAAAACAAATGGATTATCACTTTTGAAGGTTCATCTGATTGCACTGGTAAAACTACTCTAATCAATGAATTTAATAAAGTTACTAACTATTCTCATTTACTACGAGATAGAGGAACTCTTTCGACAAGAGCTTATGCTAGAAAATTTGGAAGAGAAATTGAAGATGATTTTCAACAAATTGAAAGTTTTATTAATAGTTATCCATATCATTTGCTAGTTTATCTTACAGCTTCTAAAGAAGATGTTAAAAAGAGACAATCTATTAAAAATGATGGATATGATGCAAATGATTATGATATTGATAAATCATTATTTGATAAGTGCTTAGCAACATCTAAATATAAGAAAATAATTAAGCTAAATTCTTCTGAAATGACAATTAATGAAGAAATAGAAAAAATTTTAGATGATATTCAATTTTATGAATTAGCTGATGACATCAAAAAAGCAATTAATAATTATATCGAAAGGAAAAAATATGCTAGATAAAGAAGACATTAAAGCAATAGAATCAAATGACCCTATTGCTCAAATTGAAAGAATGAACTCTAAATATGGATTTAATGAAATTCCACTAACAAAAGAAATTCTTAATTTTAAATTAAGCTGTTGCATTGAAGAATTGTCTGAAACAATGAATGCAGCAAATGTAAATCATGATGCAGATGGAATTGTTGATGGATTAGTTGATTTATCTATCTTTGCAATTGGAATTCTTTATAATGCTGGAGTAGATGTAAGAAAAGCATTCACTGAAGTTATGAAAGCAAATCTTCAAAAAGAAAGAGGAATTAAACCAACTCGTCCAAACTCAGGAGGAGTAGATTTAGTTAAACCTGAAGGTTGGATGCCACCATCTCATAAAGATAATCTTGGAGAATTTAAAAATCTATATGAGTGAAGCTTTTCATAACAGAGTAAAAGGAATGATGCCAAGAAGCATCTACATCTTAAAATGTCAAGATGGTTTTTATTATGTTGGAGAATCATCAACAGAAAACTTAGAATTAAGAATCAGACAGCAGTTTGGTGAAAAAGTTGGAAAAATTC
>SFZC01000053.1 GCA_004558955.1 bacterium
CGCATACCCCAAGAATCGGAATATGGGATACTTTTCCAATCATGTTGACAAAGAATGCACTGGATGCCAATGGTTTCATGACATCGCCCATCGTCTCAATTCCAAGGAATAACAAACCAAATGCGAAAATTGTCTGTCCGATATTTTTCACCTTTTCCTTTTTTGATACAAAAGAAATAAGAAATCCCGCAAAAATGAACAGATAAATATAATCCGTTATTTTAAATGCAATAATCTGCGCCGTCATGGTCGTACCGATATTGGCACCGAGAATAATGGAGATCGCCTGTGGCAGCGACATCAGTCCTGCGCTGACAAAGCCGATTGTCATAACCGTTGTTGCGCTGCTGCTCTGTAACACCGCTGTCGTCAAAGCACCTGCAAGTACACCAAGAATCGGATTTTTTGTAAGCAGGGCAAGGATTTTCTTCATCTTTTCCCCCGCTGCTTTCTGCAAGCACTCGCTCATCATATTCATGCCGTAAATAAAGATTGCCAGACCTCCGATCAGTCCGAAAATAATTTTCATCGTCTCGTTCACTTATGGTTCCTCCCCATTTCTTTTCATAAACTTTACACTCCGTATACTTTTTTCTGAGATTGTAATAAGTTTATCATCGGAGTGTAAAATCAAACCATCCCAGAATGTAAACCCTGTGTAAAATTTCTGTAATGCTGTAAAATTACTGTAAAATTGCGTAAAGTCTGTAAAATCCCTGTAAATCGGTATTTTCACGTTCCATGGCATGAAACCCATTGTAAAAATATTTCCACAATGCTAGAATAAAATAGTTACAAAGGAAAATGTTTTGGAAAGGGAAAACACTATGCTATCATGTCCAAACTGCGGAGGAAACCTCAAATTTGACATTCCTTCCCAGCAACTCTCATGCGAGCATTGTCACACACTGTTTGATCCTTATGATTTTGACGGGAAAACAAGTGATGCCGAAGAATCAAAGACATTCGACGGAGATTACGAGGTCACGATCTTTACCTGTCCGCAGTGTGGCGGTGAAATCTTAAGTACCGACAATGCCGCAGCCGGTTTCTGCAGTTTCTGCGGAGCCTCCACGATTCTTTACAGCAGAATCAGTCACGAAAAACGGCCCAATTATATTATTCCGTTCCAGAAGACAAAGGAACAGTGTAAGGAAGCGTACGCACGCCGTATGAAACATTCCATTTTTGCGCCAAAAGAACTCCGCGATCCTTCTTATATAGATAGTTTCCGCGGAATTTACATGCCTTACTGGGCATTTTATATCTCCCAGAAAGGTTCTCTCTCGCTCAATGGGAAAAAGACTTCCCGCTGCGGTGATTATATTATTACCGATCACTACGCACTTACCGGGGATCTGGATGCCTACTACAAAGGTCTTTCCTATGATGCCTCATCCTCTTTTGATGACAATATCAGTGAAGAACTGGCTCCTTATAATTTAAAAGGCATGAAAGCCTTTACCCCCGCCTATTTAAGCGGATTTTACGCGGACACTTCCGATGTGGATGCAAAAGTATATCAGGGCGATGCCGAATACACTGCATCTGCGGAAACAACCGAGCGTATTGCTTCTGACGGGACATTTGCCGGTTTTACCATGGATACCATCCGTCCTGAACAGCTCCATACAAAAACAGAAACCATCGACAGTACCATGTTTCCGGTATGGTTTCTATCCTACCGCAAAAAAGACCGTGTCGCTTATGCAACGGTCAACGGACAGACCGGACTGGTCGTTGCGGATATCCCGATTGATCCGAAGCGTTATCTGCTCGGTTCGCTGCTTCTGGCAATTCCGATCTTTGCTCTTTTGGCATGGTCGGCATTTTTACAGCCCTCTTCCCTGGTAATGACTACCCTGCTTTTGTCACTGCTTTCCATCGGTGTCTATTGTTACGAATGCGTTTCTATCCATCAAAAAGATACCGGGGCAAATGACCGGGGCAAAATGTTCATCCAATCGAAGAAAGCTTCTGCTGCAGACAAACCGAACCCCCCTGAAACCCAGCCGGAGCCAGCCGCAAAAACAAATCCGCTTGGCTGGATTCTCCCGCTTTGTGCTGCGGTACTTTCGTTTGGGGTATGGTTCCTGCATCCGGTATCGGATCTCTACTATTACGGAGCCGCAATTCTTTCCATGGCTGCCATCCTCGTGTCGTTCATCAGTATTATCCATGCGTATAATCTGTTGTCCACCCGCCGGCTGCCACAATTTGACAAACAGGGAGGTGATGACCGTGCGTAAAATAAAACGTATCCTTACGGCATTTGTATTTTGTCTGATACTCTCCGCCAGCACCATACCGGTTTGTGCATCCGCAGTTTCCGCTTCCAATGAGGAAACCGGCTACGTTTATGTGCTGGATGATTCTGCGGATTTTCTGACAGACTCCCAGGAAAACAGTCTGCAAAAGCAGCTGTATGATCTGACCGCATACTGTAATGTGGCTTTTGTAACCACAACCGGACACAGTAAATCTTCCACCGAAGATTTTGCTGCAGATTATTTTGATGATGTCTTTGGTCCGCATTCCAACGGTACGATCTTCGTCATTGACCGCTGCCTGAATGAGATTTATCTCTACAGCGATGGACAGGCGCACAAAATCATCACCAATTCCCGCGCACGTTCAATTACCGATAACACTTATACCTACGCGCGCGATAAGGATTATTATACCTGTGCATACAAGGTCTTTGCCCAGATCGAAACGCTGATGCAGGGCAAACGAATTGCAGAACCGATGCGCTACCTCTGCAGTGCGCTGCTGGCCATTGTTGCTGCACTGTTTCTCAATCTCTTTTTCGCGCTGTGGAGTTCACGTTCCCACAAGGCAGACCGCAGACAGGTGATGACCGGATTGTATGCACAGATGCAGATCAATAACCCGCGCACACAATTCATCCGCCAGTCGCGTACTTACAGTCCGGTATCTTCCGGCAGCAGCGGTGGTGGTCATTCCGGCGGCGGCGGTGGTGGCGGTGGCGGCCACTCCGGTGGTGGTGGCGGTCACAGTATATAATCCTGTAGAAAATGCGCATTTGTGGTAAAACAGTGCTTTAAAAAATGCGCATTTGTGGTAAAATAACAATATAAAAAATGCGCATTTGTAGGAGATGTTTATGTTTAAGCGAAAAATATATGACAAGCTCTTAGCCTGGAAGCAGGAATCTGCAGGAAAAACAGCACTATTGATAGAAGGAGCCCGTCGAATTGGGAAATCTACTGTTGTGGAAGAATTTGCGAAAAATGAATATGACAGTTATATTCTGATTGACTTTTCCACGGCATCCAAAAATGTCCGTGAACTTTTTGAAGATGTTTCCGATTTAAATTATCTGTTTTTACAATTACAATTTCAATACAGAACCGATCTGATAGAACGAAAATCACTGATTATTTTTGATGAAGTACAACTTTGCCCACTGGCAAGGCAGGCAATTAAATCGCTGGTCAAAGATCATCGCTATGATTACATTGAAACAGGTTCCCTGATTTCCATCAAAAAAAATGTGCAAAATATACTTATTCCAAGCGAAGAGCGAAAAATAAGTATGTTTCCGATGGATTATGAAGAGTTTTTATGGGCGCTAGGCGATACCACAACTCCGGTTCTTTTGCAAAAATTATTTACCGCTCAAAAACCGGCAGGCGAGAGCATGAATCGAAAACTCCTTCGGGATTTCCGTCTATATATGCTGGTTGGCGGAATGCCACAGGCTATAGATGAATATATCCAGACGAACAATTTTCGCAAAGTGGATGCTATAAAACGTGATATTTTAAGTTTATATGAGGATGATTTTAAGAAAATAGATGCAACCGGAAAACTCTCTCTTTTATTTGACTCCATTCCAGCACAGCTGAACAAAAATGCTTCCCGCTATCAGGTATCCAGCGTTCTCTCCAATGAAAGAGCTGACACAATTTTAGAACTGATTGCAGAACTGAAAGATTCCAAAACTGTTCTCGTATCCTATCATGCAAATGATCCAAATGCCGGCATGGCAACCAACAAAGATTTATCAAAATTCAAGTTGTTTCTCTGTGATACCGGATTATTTACGACTTTAATGTTCAAAGATAAGGATTTTACAGAAAATATTATTTATGAAAAACTTTTAAACGACAAACTTGGAACGAATCTTGGATATCTGTATGAAAATGTCGTGGCACAACTTCTGCACTCCAATGGAAACGAGCTGTTTTACCATACATTTATGAACAAAACCTCACATCATAACTATGAGGTCGATTTTCTTCTTGCACAAAAAAATAAAGTTTGCCCGATAGAAGTAAAATCATCCGGTTATAAAACACATAAATCTCTGGATGCATTTTCACTGAAATATTCCGACCGTATTCTACAGAAATATCTGGTATACACCAAAGATTTCTGCAAAGACGGTGATATTATATGTCTTCCAATTTATATGGTTCCTTTTATACATTAACAAAACAAGGGCAGCTTCTCTATACTGCCCTTGTTGATATTATTTATTTTTAACAATTTGATATGTATGATAGCATACTTAATAAGATAAACATAATCGTTCCTCTTATAAAATCATCCATTTTTTCTTTTATCCTACCCATTCCTTTATTTGTTTTCCCCCTAAAAGTTATGTATGCGTAATATCCATCGCTCTTTACTATCGGTATAAAATTAATTAATAAGTTTGATATAACCAAATAGCAATACGGCAATAACTTAGGATATAAATACATCACCCCTAAAACAAATAAACAATTAGTAAAGTTTCCCGCTAAATACACGGCTATACGTTTATATTTAGGCAACAAATAGCTATATGATGTATCTACATAAAAGGCTGGATATATAAACACAAATTTAAATCCTACTTTTATCTTGCTTTTATTATAAAAAAATTTCAAACAGAATATATGTCCAAGTTCATGAATAAATATATTCACTATTAAAATCAGTGTTGCCTGAATAAAATTCAAATTTATTAATGCATAATTACAATTTTTTAAATAAAGCCATATCGTTAATACTATAATAGAAATCATTAAAACCATATAAAAGAAATTATCTTGTATACTTTTAATCAAAATCATTTCCGCTTTATTAAATATTTCATTAAATTGTACATTACTCAATTTATAAAACTTATTATCATATGCTACAAAATAAATTTTGTTTTTTTCATCCTCAGAAATTATGTAATCATTATATCTATATATTTTCAAAATAATTTTTTTCTTTCAATAATTTTAGAAACCAATCATCGCAAAACAAAAACTCACATAATTCGCAGGTCGATGTTAATTTCAATGGATATTCAATATTATTATTATGTAAAAATTTTAAAAAAGGAGTAAATCCTTGTGTAAAAATTGTATATAAAACTTTATTATATTTAATATTATCCATAACATCAATCAATCTATTTTCCGCTAAATTACCCATTAGCAATATAGTATTCTCTATAACCTGTGAACAACAAGGATAAATTTCCAATCTTGGATTAATTAAAATAGTTTTTCCTATAACACCTGCACATTTGGGTTCATGTTTCGTAAGATCAAATATTTTTAAAAACTGTGAATTCTTAAAAGATGTTTTTGCAGCTCCGGTTCTTATAGTCGGTTGATATGCAAAATTTGTTTTATATGCGTAGTTTCCCAGCTGATTGATAATATCTCCTGGTGATACACTATTTTGCAGAAAACATCCTACAATTTCTGTATTTACCTCAAGATCGTCCGCAATTTCAATAATATTTAATATATTTTTTAATTGAATAAATTCACTATGAAATTCATCATAACTAAAAGAAAGATTTTTTAATTTAGTTTTATATCTACTAATAAATTTTTTTGCCTTATCTTTATCACTTCCCCAAAATCCGTTTGTTTTAATTGTAAAACCAACATTTCTTCCATAATCATAATTAAAAATGTATTCGATCAATTCCGGATATAACATGGGTTCTCCACCTGTAATTCCCACTACGTCAATCGTTTCACATTCTTTAATATTATCTAAAATTAATTTTAGTTCTTCTTTAGATAATGTTTTACCAATTACTCTGCCTCTGGAATCACAACACATTTTGCATTTTGCATTACAATTTTCTGTCAATAATATTCCGCATGAATTATATTCCATTTTTCTCCCATCTCCTTCTAAAAATATAAACAATACAAAGAACAACTCCAAAAACTCCGATTGAATATCCTATATTTTCTCCAATTGTTAAATATTTTGTATTCCCTGTATTAAAATATTTTCCCAATTTCAAATAAACGCTATTTGCAGCATCATAACGTGCAAATAAACTTAAATGAGCATCTGCCGTAGCAACTATAATAGAAAACAGCCAATACCCAAAATTCACCATATAGCCAACCATCATGTTCTTAAACAAAAATCCCCATAATCCTTCCAGTAAAACCTGAAAACATATTACACTTTCAAAATACACGACCATTATCGGCAAATAGGAAAAATCCATATAGATAATACCTACAATCAATAATCCTATAATGGTCGGAATACTGATACAAAAAAAATTAATTATTAACTTCTCAATAAAATATTGAAACCAATTATATCCCATAACTTTATAGAATAAAATGTTTTTATTTTTGTAATCTCTGGAAAATGTCTGTATAATAAGCACTGGAAATATAAGCATTCCAAACTCGGTATAAACCGTATAAATACTATTATATAATTCAGCAATTGTCGGATTTGTAATTTTATCAAGACTCGCCAATAAAATATAGCCTAGCCAAAAGCAGATTGCAGTCGTAATAAAGCAAAAAATATAATATTTATTTTTTATAATTTTTCTAATCTCCATATTTCATTTTCCCTTTATATATCTATCTATTACTTCCTGTTTTGAAGAAATTTTCAACATATTTCTTTCTGAAACATAATAATATTCTCCAGGCATATATTCTAAATCAGATAAATTATGTGTGATATTAATAATGACACCATCGAAAATTTTTAGGTACTCATTAATAAAATTATAAAGATCTAAAGTACTGTTTTTATCCAGTGCAGTCGTAAATTCGTCTAATATAATTACGTCTACCTCTGCACTCAAAAAAACATATAATTTTACTTTCTGTTTCTGTCCGTCACTCATTTTTTTAATTGCTAAATTATCTGGAATTAAATTCAATTTTAACAATTGATATATATTAGTCACTTTATCATGTTTAAAGCGTTTTTTTAATAATTGCGTGATATCTCTAATTGAAAATTCTCCTGGAATATTGCTACTGCTCCCAATCAGAATTGCATTATGATTTCCAATTATTGTGCCCTCATGCTTCAGCATACCTACACAAGATTTTCCAAAACTTGACTTTCCGCATCCGTTATTTCCTAATATATGACTTATCATTCTATTTGCAAATAAAACATTTACATTTTCAAATAATATATTATTTTTTATTTTCAATCCGTAATTTTCAAGTTTCACTATGTACTCCTTATTCATACGAAAACTTATTTGATAGCCATATCGGCTTAGTCAAATAAGTTTTCGTCTACTATTTTATTAACTTTTAAATATTTAGCCTTTACTTCCCACAATAACTTTAGCATTTGCGCTTATAAAATACCATAAACTTCTAATGTTTTCCAATTTCAGATCCTCCAACTTATTTTTCATCACTTCTTTGTTTGTTTCTTTGTTTTCTTTAAAATCATTAATCTTCATAATTCTTACCTCACATAATTTGATTTTTTAATGCTTTGAATATAATAATCGTTCTAAAATGAAAACCAGTAACACCCTTAAACTATCCTTATTTTTGTAAAATTTCAATTTTTTTTACACCAAACGACATTTAAAGCTCTTTTTTGGTCATTGTGTGTCATAGATTTAATAATAATTGGAAGTTGCACTCCTGCTGTCATTTGTATTCCAACACACATACTGATAATCAGATTATGATATCCCTGTATAAATAAAATGATACATAACATGTCTAATGTGCACACCAAACCAATTACGATTTTTTTATATCTGTATTTCTCTGCTTCATCCAGCCTCCTGCTTTCATGATCCATAGGACTGAATTTGATTAAACTGACTGATGCAATAACAGTGACAAACAATAACTTCCAATCACATTTTATTTGCATGGAAAATTTGATACACAAAAACAGAAGTAAAATGGAGCCGATTGCACAATGAGAAAATGTCTTTGCATGATATCCGCCACTATATTTTCGAAGAATCATAAAAGGGACTACAAGTGCAATTCCACTTTTTATGCTCCCAAGAATAAAACCAATTCCCACAGCGAACAATAATGGCAATATCAACAACCCCACACTGTATAATGCATATCCATACAGTTCTTTTTCTTTCTCATTAATTACCTTTTGCCTGATCATCCAATCAACCACTGTCTCTGTGTATCTTTTCATAATTACATTCTCCTGTACTTTCTTAATCCTTCGGGTGCTTTAGGCTGATACAAAAGACAACAGGATGTACTGTTTGCTTCTGTGCGCAATACCATATCCAGTGCCGTCTTCACACCTTTTGCCATAGATTCCTTTATTTGCTTTTTCATGTTTTTCCTCCTTTCGTTGTATAAATTTGTTATTGGTTTTCACGTCATTATCATATCGTATATCCACAAAACATTCCACTTACTTTGTATGAGTAAACATTTTTTCTTATATATTGGTAAAAAAATTTTTTTAATCAGTTAAAAATATAGGTATGACAGAATACTTCTGTATTTTTTGTATATTTTTCCTATTTTCGACCAAAACTGACATAAACCTGTCTTTTCATACACATATTTTTGTATTAAATTTTTCAAAGTGATATAATATATAGAAATTATTTTAATAGGAAGACGGATGAACCATGCGTATTTTAATCTGTGATGACGATCCTCTGATGGTCGAACAATTACATAATTATATTCAATTCTATTTTGAACATCACCATATCAAATGCCCGGAAATCGTATCTTTTTCCTGTGGAGAAGATTTACTTGCCGACAACGGTGAGAAAGATCTTGTTTTTCTGGATATCGAAATGCCTGGTGTAAACGGTATTTATGTAGGAAATGAATTAAAAAAGCAAAACAAAAACATTCTCATTTTTGTGGTAACCTCATACGCGGAATATCTGGATGATGCCATGCGTTTTCATGTATTTCGTTATCTTTCCAAACCACTTGATCTCAGCCGTTTTTTTCGGAATATGAAAGATGCTCTGGTTTATTTTAATGCCATAACTGTCAAAATTCCGATTGAAACCAAACAAATGACCTATATTTTTCCTGCCTCGCAAATTATTGCAGTAGAAGCACAGGGACGAAAGGTCATTGTTCATACCACCTCTCAGAATTTTGTTTCTGTTCAGAATATGAATTACTGGGCAGAACTGCTTCCCAAAAACTGTTTTTTCCAGACACACCGCAGCTTCATCGTTAATTTTAAGCATGTAACTGATTTTGACCATACAACGGTGCATCTGACCGACCAACAGCTCACTGCCTATCTGACGCGAAGAAAATACAGTGCATTTAAAAATGCTTATTTTTTATATCTTGAAAGTACGAGGTAAAACACATGGAACATATTCTAATCTTATTTTTCAGTTTTTTTATTGAGTCTATGATCACATGGCTGTATACTGGAAATCTTTTTCTTTCCAAACGTTCTGCCCTCTCACGGGTTCTGATGCTTGGTACCTTATATTTTCTCCTGTTTTTGTTTTCTTTATTGCAGCAGCCGTATCTGAATCTGCTCCTTTTTTGTGTGGCAAACATCCTTTTTCTTTTTATACAATTTAAACTTACACTCCCACTGGCATTTTTTCATGCCCTTATACTGACTGCAATTATGGCGATGTCAGAACTGGCTCCTACTGGTCTCATTGTAAAATTATTCCCTCATTTTCCCGGGGCGGACGCTCTTGGTCTTGTCTTTTACGGCATCATCAGCAAAGGGATGTTTTTTTCCATCGTGTATATTTTAACGGCTTTTTTAAAATCAAAAAGCACAAAACAGGAAACCTTTGACCGTTCGTGTCTATTCCTGCTATTAATCCCAATTTCTTCGATTTTTGTGATGTTTACTTTTTTAGTCATTGAAGAGACAATTTCTTTGGTTTTTCCGGCTACAATTATGGTAACGTTCTGTGCTGTTTTGCTTCTATTAAGCAACCTGCTGGTGTTTGGAATTGATCAGTACAATCAGAAAAAAAGTCGTGAATTTACAGAAATGCAATTGATGCTTCAAAAAGAAGCAGATACTGCAGAATATTATGAAATGCTGTTGTCTCAATATGAGAACCAGAATATTCTCATTCATGATTTAAAAAAACATTTACAATCCATTGAACTTTTAAACGAAAAAGGAAAAAATGAAAAAATAACTGCCTATATTCAAAGTCTTATGAACGGTTCTGACTTAAAGGAAACCTCCCGTATCTGTGACGATGCAATGCTGAATGCAATTCTCAGTCGTTATCAGCGGCAATGTAAAGAAAAAGGTATTGATTTTCACGCGGACATCCGAAGCAACGCGTTTGTACATCTGCACCAGAATGACCTGACTTCTCTTTTCTGCAATTTACTGGACAATGCAGTAGAAGCGGCAGAGCACATTCCTGATTCTTTTATCGAACTTACAGCACAAAAAAAAGAAAACCTGCCTTTTGTTGTGCTTGTTTTGATCAACTCCTGCCGAATCATGCCCAAATGTGATCCCGATGGTTATCCGATTTCAAATAAACCGGATAAAACCAGACACGGCTTTGGAATTAAAAGTATCCGAAAAGTAGTGAAACAATATCAGGGGGACATGCAAATGTACTATGATACGGATTCCGCTACTTTTCACACAATCATAACCTTAAAACAATAATCAGACTTCTTTTAGAGCAGCTTCCGCAGCCCCTTCGGGTAGTGATTCTTCATCACAGAACCTGCAAGTTTGCCCCAGCCGAGACTGTATCCATCTACCGTGATCAGATACCAGCCCTTCTCCCCTTCTGCCGGAAACGTCTGCCCGGCCAGATACGCGCGTGCTTCATCCACAGACAGATTCCAGCTGTGGCATGCTTCCTGCGGAGAAATTGCAAGCGCCAGTGCGTGTGCCGGTTCCAGCCGGTTCTTTTTAACTGTGCCAAGATGCAGGCCCGGACGCAGCACATGCAGCCGTCTGGTTGCCGGCATATGTTCCGGCATCAGATACAGCTGCTCTCCAAAAAGAAGCAGCCTCCCGGCATCATCTGCCGGTATCTTTCCAAGAAACTCCTGTAATCCTGCAAGATACGCTTTTGCTTCTCCCTTTGCCAGCGGTTTTTCTTCCCCATTCGCACAATATCCCCGGTAATTTTCCGAAACGGTTCCCTCTTTTTCCAGAACCGCAACGAAATGTCCCTCTCCGTGCAGATGATGCGGAAATAACCGGATCGTATCTCCTATCTCCGCTGCCGGATGTTTTGTCCATGCCGCTACACCGTCTGCCATTCCCGGATATTTTTTCACCGGCACAATATGAAACTGCGGATGCTGTTCCAGAAAACGGCTGATCGTTCCCTCGTTTTCCTCCGGTGCAAAGGTACAGGTAGAGTAAACCATACGTCCTCCCGGCCGGAGCATGGAGGCCGCACGTGCAAGAATTTCCTGCTGCCGCGCCGCACAGATCTGAACATTTTCAGGACTCCACTCCTCACATGCCTGTTCATTTTTGCGAAACATTCCTTCCCCGGAACATGGGGCATCTACCATGATCCGGTCAAAATATTCCGTAAACATTCCTGCAAGTGTCTGCGGACTCTCGTTTGTCACCATCACATTTTTTACACCCATCCGTTCCATGTTCTCGGAAAGAATCTTTGCCCGCGCCGGATGAATCTCATTGCTGACAAGGAGCCCTTTTCCCTGCATCGCTGCCGCAATCTGTGTACTTTTGCCCCCCGGTGCCGCACATAAATCCAGAACTTTTTCGCCCGGCTGCGCATCCAGATATGCAGCCGGTGCCATGGCACTCGGCTCCTGAATATAGTACACGCCCGCCTCGTGATATGGATGTTTTCCCGGCTGATCTTCCTTTTCGTAATAAAACCCGTTCGCTTCCCACGGCACCGGCTGCAGATGAAAGGAAGTTTCCTCTGTAAGCCGGTCCATGTCTGTTTTTGACGGATTGATCCGCAGTGCCTGATAACGCGCATCTTCGTAACTGTTTAGAAATGCCGGGTATTCTTTCTCCAGCATTTGTTTCATTCGATCTAAAAAAAGTTGTGGAAGCATATCATTTCTCCTAAATTTCTCCTAAAGTTTTCCAAAAAAACTTGGCAAAATATCCAACAAATAGTAAAATATAAATATGATAAAACGAAAGTACATGAGAACAAGACAATTAAAACCGGGCATGAAGCTCGATCATCCGGTCGTTGACCGTCTGGGACGTAATCTCGTTGCCAGAGGTGCCGAGCTGGATGATTATATGATTGATTCCCTGTTGAAACTGGGTATTATGTCTGTTTACATTCAGGAGGGGGAAGAAGAGGAAAATCCAGAACAGGTTCCTGCTTCTCCAAAAGCAGAAAAAAATATCGAACGGCTCCGTACCGAAGACCGCGCAAAAGTTACCCTTTCTGCCAGTATCCGTGAACGTGTCTCTACCGGTATCCAGTTTATCTACAACAATACAACCTCCGAGGAAATGGTTGCCACCACAGAGAGCATTGCCGATGACCTTACCATGGTCATAGATATGGTAAGTGTTTCTGAACATGTGGTCAGAGGTACTCCTTGCATTATTTGTCACCTTTCCGGTGTAG
>SFZC01000196.1 GCA_004558955.1 bacterium
GGGGATTTTATGAAAGCAACAAGGATATAATTTTAGAAAAATGTGAAAAGTATAAAAATTTTTTGGTTAGAATCATATTGGTGAATCCATCTTCACAATTTTCTGAAAATAGAGAATACATTATGGGAAGGAGATTAGCTATGGACGAAAAGAAATTTGAAAATGTAGCCGTGACACAGAACAATGATAATTGGGAAACACTCACAAAAAGAAAAACAAATTTATATGGAAGAAAAGACGATATAAGAAGTGAGTTTGCCAGAGATTATACGAGAGTTTTACATTCTTTAGCATATAGACGATTAAAACATAAAACACAGGTGTTTTTTAATGCGGCTGGGAATGATCATATATGTACAAGAATAGAACATGTGCAGCATGTTGAATCGGTAAGCAATACGGTAGCAAAATGCTTAGGCTTAAACGAAGAACTGACGCGTGCTATTGCGATAGCACATGATTTAGGACATGCACCATTTGGACATCAAGGGGAATCTGTGATACAGAAATGGACGAAGGAGTATTTGAAAAAGGATTTCTGGCATGAACAGAATGGAGTTTATTTTGTAGATAATGTGGAACTATTAGAAGATAATCAAAGAAAATTGCGCAATCTGGATCTTACGTATGCCGTTCGAGATGGGATTATTTCTCATTGCGGAGAGGTAGATGAAAATGCGATACGCCCAAGAACAGAACTTTTCGATTTGAAAAAATTTGGAAAGGCAGGAGAATATCAGGCTGCCACATGGGAAGGCTGTGTTGTGAAACTGGCTGATAAAATAGCTTATCTGGGTAGAGATATCGAAGATGCTATTCGGTTGGGATATCTGTCAGAAGGTGAAATGAATACGTTGCGGGAAATGGCACAAGTGCATAATCAGGAAGCTATGAATACCACAGTTATTATGCATAATATGATTATTGATTTATGTAATAACAGCTCGGTTGAAAAGGGACTATTGTTAAGCAAAACAATGGCAGATCAACTTGATGCAATAAAAAAATTTAATCAGGACAAGATCTATCGTAACCCAAGACTTGATACATTTAAGAAATATTCCAAATTGGTGCTTAATGAGATTTTTGGAACACTTTTGTCATTTTATGATAATTGCCAAGGGGATATTATGGTATGTTTGATGAAGATGAAAAATGATGAGAAAAAATTTGTTAACGATTTTGCTGAGTGGATTGTTCAATATTGCACGTTAAATTTTAAAGAACCGACATACGCATGGGCGAAAAAGATCTCTGATAATTGCGAAAATAAAAAAATATATATGGAACTGTCGCAGAGAACACAGTATATTCAAGCAGTAGTAGATTTTGTAGCAGGTATGACAGATGTATATGCAATCAATGCATTTGACGAATTGTTGCGATGCTGAGTTGAATTTATGAATCATAAAATGAGGTGAAAAAATGAGTGAAAAGAAATTAATAAGTCCCCAAAAGATTTATCCATTAAGTAAGATTGAGTATGTAGATCCAGAACAATTGAAAAAAACGGTTGAATACGTGAAAAAAGAAAAGAATAATGAATTGCAGATGGAAGTTATTGAATATCAAGGGTACTATTTTGCGTATGAAGATGAATGTGCATTATTGGCTGCAAATATCACTAATCAACCATATATTGATGTAGAAGTATTAAACAGAAATGAAATGGGTTCCTTAAAAAATGATGCTGATTTGGAGTATCAGATGTCTTGTATAGGAATCAATACGTTGCATGATTATGAGGAAATTGGTCAGTTTGAATATGCAGAATATCCGAAATGGTATAGAAAAGAAAAATGAGTTTGCGATAGAATATATTTTTGAAAAAACAGGTGGATGGTATGAAAAAATTAGTAGTTATTATCAATGGCAAAGGCGGAGTAGGAAAAGATACATTGTGCGATTTTGCAAAGAAGATGTATAAAGTAAAAAATATATCTGCAATCACTCCAATAAAGGAGATTGCTTATGCAAACGGATGGAACGGAGAAAAAAATGCAAAATCCAGAAAATTTCTGGCAGATCTTAAACAGCTATTTGTAGAATATAATGACTTACCAGTGCAGTATTTGTTATCACAGTATCATGAGTTTTTGAAAAGTAAAGAAAATATTTTATTTGTGCATATCCGGGAGGGAGAAGAAATTGATAAATTTAAAAAAGAAATAGAAATACCCTGTATTACTTTGCTGATTACAAGAGATATGCCTGGGAATGAACTTTGGGGGAATAGTGCAGATGACAATGTTGAACAGTATCAATATGACTATGTATACAATAATGAAGGAAACCTGAAAGAAACAGAAACAAGATTTTGTCAATATATAAAAGATATTTTTCAAAGGGAAGCGTATGAGGTTCAGAGAAAAACATATAAATTAAGATTTCGAAGAACTATGAATATAGAAAAGCGAAGAACTAGAAAATTTGAGTGGAGAAGTAAAAGTAGAGCGTAAGAAATGAAAAAAAGAACGAGTTCTAATTGTTGAAGTAGAAGGATAAAGATTCTGTGTGGAAACAGTTTTCTAAAAGCAGTATTGGTAAGAACATTGAAAAATAGGTGAAGATGTCTACAAGTCTTCCTTATTATTAAAAATGACGGACGAGCAAGAAACTGCAACTTTAGAAATTGTTGTATCTGGCATTTTTGAGTTCCGAACCAAGTTAGAGCAGGAGAAAAAGGATATTATTATAACAAAGAATACAGTTGCAATTTTGTTTCCTTATCTGAGATCACAGGTTACACTGATGACGGCACAGCCTGATATAGAACCTGTTGTAATTCCTGCAATAAATATTAATGCATTATTAAAAAATATGGAGCCATAGTTTCGGTAGAAGTGATAAAACCGGTTGGATGATAAGTCTGACTGGTTTTTTACATTGAGTAAGATAAAGGTTCGTGATATAATAAAAATAATATTTATTGGATTTGGGGTTACGGAAGACAGAGGACAAGAGAATGCATATAGTTAAGGAACTTATCGATAATATATCATCAACAAGCC
>SFZC01000197.1 GCA_004558955.1 bacterium
GCAAACCCTTCAACCTTGTACGGCTTGTCAGGCATGGGCGACTTGATTGCAACATGTTCATCACCGATGTCAAGAAACTACACGGTAGGCTCAATGCTTGCCAAAGGTAAAAAAATCAACGATATATTGGCAGAACTCGGATCTGTTGCAGAAGGTGTTAAAACCTCAAAAGCGATTTGCGAACTTGCTCAGAAATTAGGCATTGAAGTTCCTGTTTCAAACGCAATCTATGAAGCGGTTTACACGGACATTACCCCGCAAGAATTGCTTTCAAAACTTATGAATAGAAAACTGAAAGAAGAAGAAAGATACGTCTCATGAAATTTGCGGTAAGATACCTTAAAAATACATATTATCCATTGAAAGTTCCTGAAAATGTAAAATTGAAATCGGGACAAATGGTTATTGCAAGAACCGAGAAGGGCGAGGAAGCGTTAAAAGTTTTTCTTGTAAACTCAGAAATCGAAAAGATTTGGGAAAAAGCAAAAAACAAACCCGAACCTTTCCCACTTGTTCGAGTAATGTCACAAAGAGATTTGCAAACACTTGATGATATCAAAAAAGAAGAGGTCGAAGCCTTTTTCAAGTGCCAAGCGTTTGTGAAACAACACGGTCTTGCAATGAATTTGGTACAATGCCGAATAACTTTTGACCGCAGAAAAATAACATTTTATTATACCGCTCCGGAAAGAGTCGATTTCAGAGGCTTGCTGAAGAATTTAACACAAGCCTTTACAAGAGTAAGAATAGACTTGCGACACATCGGAGTTAGGGACGAAACCTCAATTTTGGAAGGTGTCGGAATTTGCGGACAACCTTTCTGCTGTTCAAGCTTCTTGAGAAAATTCGCAACAATTAACGTAAAATTGGCGAAAGATCAAGGTATGCCGATAGCTCCCGGCAAAATCTCGGGAACCTGTGGCAGATTGTTGTGTTGCCTGACCTATGAATATTCAAACTATATTGATGCAGCAAAAGGAATGCCACCTATAGGAACTGCTGTAATGACAACTGAAGGCTTGGGCAAGGTTTGTTACCTTCAATTTATGAGCGGAAAAGTCGCAGTAAAAATGGAAGACGGCAAAACGAAAGAATTTGATAAAGCGGATATTGAAATTGTCGATGCTGATGTAAACGTTGAAATTGATGCTCCGAGAACAATTAATAATTACGTTGAAGACGATGGGGCAAATATTGATATTAAACAACTTGAAGACGACCGCAACAGCTCAACAGGAAATATTTAATCATAGATACCTATTTCTCAATAACAGAACCGGCATTGCACAAGTAAAATTACTCGTCATTCTGAAAACTTAGAAAATTTTGCGAATGCAATGAGCAAATAAATTTTCTTGTTATTCTTCTTCGGCTTCGCCTACGCATACAGGCTCACTCAACTCACCACAGATTCGTTGGTTCGCTTTGTAACAATCTGTTTGTAATGATTGTACAAGTTATTTATACCAGATTCTGAATTTCAATAGCTTGAGCCTGTTGTTAAAATCACACACAAAACAAAAACGACCTTCGGAGAAGGTCGTTTTTGTGACAACTTTTGTCTTGAACGGCAATTATTTTGCTTGGTTCAATACATATCTTGCTGCGTTTGTAATTGGTTCTACTGTACCATCGTGGAATACTACAGGGAAAATGTCACCCATATCTGTAGCGTTGTTTCTTACGATACAATCACCAACTGTTGATGCAATAGCAGTTGAATTTGCTGTTGAACAAGAAACTTCTTTGTTAGGAAGAGTTGCACCGTTAACATCGATGTAACCACGGCAAGTTGTAGCCAATGCTGTAATATCGCCACCAACTTCCAATGTACAAGATTTAACATCGTTAAATGCTACCATTGAACCATCAGCTAATTGATAAGCTTTCCAATCTGCACTTGCAACTTTTGGAGTTCCGTTGATAGAATAAGCTGCTGATGAGCCAGGAATTTTAATAGTCTTTGCAGTTGGATAGTATGTTGCACCTGACAATGTACCGTTAATCAAAGCACACATAGTTGCCTTTACGTCAGGTTTTTCAGTTCCACCTGTAGCACCACAAGATTCTGTCAATGAAGCAAAGTCTAAGTCATATTGTGCGGTTGCCATCAATGCTGCTTGGTTCATTGTTGACAAAGTCTTTTTATATTGAGATTTGAATTTAGCACTGTTAGTGTTAGAAATCAATGTTGGGATAGTCATAGCAGCAACTACACCAATAATACCCAATGTAATCAATACTTCTGCCAAAGTAAAACCGAATCTTTTTGTTGTCATAATCATCCACCTTTCTTAATTTAATAAACTATAACATACATTTTACATAATCATTATATTACTATTTTTTTCTAAGTCTGTCAATCATTTATATGATTTTCTTAAATTCACCCATATTTTTGGTGCTCCGCCGTGTTCTGATTAACAGACTACAAAAAATTTTTCATGATTTTATACTGTCTCATTTCATATATTAAACTTATACCCAAAATCGGACACAAAAGAACCTAAGTCCAAAACATTAATCCAAAAGTATTAATATTTTTCTGTTTAAAACGTCTAAAACACACTAATAATAAGAAAAATTTACATAAGAAATTTATTTAACATTTCTTAATATTTTATTTTTGCGGTTAACATTTTGTTACATGGAGAAAGAGAAAACAGATTCCGTATCAGAGTCCGGAATGACTCTTAGTTGGATTTTGCTGATTAATCGTCATTCTGAAAAGATTAAAAATCAAGCAATTTTAATTGCGTAGATTTTATCTTATTCAGAATCTGTTTGAAAAATTATACGATACCCTCATAAAACAGACTCTGAATCACCGAGTAGGAACAGAAAATTACGTTTCGAGTTCCTCTCAACTCATTTTCTAGTCAGTTCAGAGTGACGACTTGGTGTGCCTACCAAAGCTTTCGGCATTCTGAAAACATCAATTTATCCCACATATCCACTCTTGCAAAAATTACTATAAAATGCGGGCGACTTTGAGAAAATCTCAA
>SFZC01000198.1 GCA_004558955.1 bacterium
TCTTCCGATCTACATAAGATATATTCAGTTCGGTGTCTTCAGTCCCATCTTTCTTTTAGCAAGCGAAACCGGTAAATACTACAAAAGAGAACCATGGAAATGGAATAGCCTCATTCAAAGCGTTATAAAAAAATATATGATTCTAAGAAATAGCCTCGTTCCATATCTCTTTTCCGAAGGACATAAGTACACAACCAAAGGCATAACCCTAATTAAACCCCTTTACTACGAAAATCCCAAAATCTATGACGAACCCAATTACAAATCCCAGTACTACTTCACTGACCAAATTCTTGTCTCTCCAATAACAAAAAAGAAAAACCCCATTATGAATAGAGTAGTGCAAAAACTATATATACCAAATGGACTATGGTACGACTTTTTTACCGGAAAAAAATACCACGGCGATAAATACTATAGCAGTTTCTATAAAGACGAAGATTATCCCGTTTTCTGTAAAGCCGGCACCATCCTGCCCCTTTCCCTAGATAACACCACTAGCCTTCCCCAAAATATGGAAATAACCATTTTCCCAGGAGCCTCAAACACTTATGAACTATACGAAGAAGTAGAAGGACGCCATCTTTTAACTATCATCACATACACCTACGAAAAAAATAAATACACCCTCAACCTAAGCCCCAAAGAAGGAATGCCTGCCATCATTGGCAAAAGAAATTATACCCTTCGCTTCAAAAACATAAAACTAACCACAGGCATCACTGTAACATCCTCAGGTACATCCATAGAATTCACTCCTGAAGCCGACCATAACGATTTACTCATAAAAATAAAAGAAATTTCTGGAACTTCCATATTAAATGTCGTTATCGCGGGTGAAAACATCGAAATAACAACCGAAAGAGTAATAAACGAAGAAATAGAAAGCATTCTCGAAGATCTAGAAATAGAAACAAGTCTTAAAGAAAAAATAGATAGCATCATATTTAGTAACCTTTCCATAAAAAAGAAAAGAATAGCCATTCGTAAACTAAAAAGAAAAGGCCTCGAAAGCAAATTCATAACAATGTTTATAAGCCTTCTCGAATATATAGAAGAATAACCCTTGCCATTAAGGCTCTTTTCTTCTATAATAATATAGAAAGCAAAAAGAGGAAGTGATACAATGAATTTTACCTATAATAACAGAACTTACCCCGTTAAAATAACCAAAAAAAATAACAAAAACACCTATCTAAGATACACAAATGGTACCATAAACGTCACATCTCCCCCTTACGTAACCACCCGAGAAATAGAAAAAATAATCAAAAATAACGAAAAAACAATAATAAAGTGGATAGAAAAAGAGGCCCAAAACACGCCTGAATCCGGCACTATAACCATTTTCGGAAAAAAATATAAAGTCGTAATAGAAAATTCTCATAAGTTCTCTATCTTAGGTAATAAAATATATACATCAAGCGAAAAAGAACTAACCAAATACATAGATAACTACCTCAAAATCACTTACCAAAATCACCTAGATTACTGGTATAATAAATACGAAGAAAAAATCCCCCTTCCCAATTTAAAAATAAGGAAAATGAAATCAAGATGGGGAGTATGCAATATAAAAAAAAATAACGTAACCCTAAATAGCGAACTAATAAAATACAATATAGAATGCTTAGACTACGTCATAATTCACGAATTAAGCCACTTCATACACTTCAATCATTCCCAAGAATTCTGGAATCAGGTAGCAAAATATTGCCCAAACTATAAGACAATTCGCCAAAATTTACGAAATTAAAGAAAAAAACAAAAAAATATTTGCTTTTTCTCTTTTTTTGTGCTATTATAGAAATCGTTAAACTTTTAAGGGGGAATTATTATGAAAAAAACACTAATGAAATTATTCACAATATGTCTTGCATTCTTAACCGTTGCACCAAGCATAGGTGCAGCTTCAAACGTACCAAGTACAATCACAGTACAGGAGCAACAAAGAACAAGTGCCTACTTAACAGGTGGAAAAGGAACAGGAGTATTATATAGGAAAGCAACTAACGGAAACATCATTTACTGTATGACTTACGAAAGAACATCACCAGAAAACGGTATGAGCTTCAAGTTAGGTAGTGCGTTAGATGCAGGTCTAACATACATACTAGCAAACGGATATCCAAAAAAATCCTTTACAGGCGATAGTATGAAAGATTACTATATTACCCAAATGGCAATTTGGATATACCAAAGTGATAGCGGTCACAAAATATCAAATTTAGCAACAAAAGTAAAAAACGGAACCTATACTGGAGATGCAACTGGAACAGCAATGGCAAAACAAATTATGAACCTATATAACGGTGCTCTAAAAGCCAAAAGTGCTGGATATGTAAAGCCAAGTTTCAGTGCTAATACAAAAAACTTAAACCTAACACTTGACGGAGATTACTATGTATCAGAATTAGTAAAAGTAACAAGTTCAAATACAATAGATACATTTACAGTAGCTACAAATGATGCTCCCGATGGAACAATAATAACAAGTTCTAACGGAACCAAAACCAATAACATTGCCGTAACAGATGGCTTTTATGTAAAAGTACCTGCATCAAGTGTAAAAGGCAAAACCATAAGTTTTGGTTTATCCCTAGCTACAACAGGTGTAGTAGAAAAAGCATATCTATACCTATCAGGAAACTCATATCAAGATATGTCTGAGGCAGCAATATATCCCGAAAATACACCACTTTCAGATAACATTACTGTAACAGCATCATCAAATGTAATTAAAATATCAAAACAAGATATAACAAGTAAAGAAGAACTACCAGGAGCAACACTAATAGTAAAAGATGAAAACGGAAATGAAATAGACAAATGGGTAAGTGGAAATGAACCACATTATATCTACAACTTAAAAGACGGAACATATACCCTAACAGAAATAGGGGCTCCTGATGGATATAAACTATCAACGGAAACAATAACCTTTGAAGTAAAAGACGGAAAAGTAACCGAAAATATAGTAATGTTCAATG
>SFZC01000199.1 GCA_004558955.1 bacterium
CAGTAAGCCAACCAAAATATGTTGAACTGGATTTGTTTTCTGCAGAGGAAGAGGATCATCAGAAAGACTCTATCTCTTCTGAAAGCAAGGTAAACCATACTTTTCCAGGCAAAGAGTACGACTTAACAGAGCTGTTTGCAAGACTTTCCAAATCAACTTTCCGCAGTCGATTCCATCTATCAAAGAGGGATAAGGATTATATTGCAGAAAAGGGCTTGGCTACCATCCGTAAACATGCGGAGGATTTCGTAGCCAAACGCCTTGCTCCTGCCGTGATTCCCAATGACGGCAAGCAGACGCCGATGAGAGGTCATCCTGTATTTATAGCCCAGCATGCTACAGGCTGCTGCTGTCGTGGATGCTTCTTCAAATGGCATCATATACCTGCCGGAAGACAGTTGACAGAAGAAGAGCAGCAATATGCGGTAACGGTACTGATGGCTTGGATAGAAAAACAGCTTTGAAAAAGCTTCTCTTTTTCTGCTTAAAGCAGGACCTGCTCCGTACCTACTCCGTACCCTCTCCGTACCAAGTCTTAGTTTCTGCAAAGTTTGCAACGTTTGCTGCAAACCTTGCAAAGAACTATTATTTTTATGTCCAAAACTCTTCTTCGCCAGTGGGCTGCATCCTGCCCAAAATAGCCAAGACACACCATCCTCTTGAAGTCATGTATTCCTATATCAAAAATGACTGGTAGTTAAAGCCTTAAGGTGACAGTTAATTTTTTATAATTTACATCTGTGCGAAATACAACATTGCGTATTTTTCCTTAACTTTGCCACAAGTTAATAGACATTAATCACCTTTTATCGTCCGTTCGCCTATGAGTAAGTATTTTAGTATTTCTTTATTGGCATTTTTGCTTATGGTGGTGCCAAATGCATATTCTCAGAGTAAGCCAGACAGCTTACAGCTGGATAATCCAAGCTGCCAAGTGACAGCAATGATCCTGATAGACTTAATGAAAATAATATCAATTATATTTCTATAGAAAAAACTATAGTACAAAAAATAGATGTTAATAATTTTTTATATCAAACTTTTTAATAAAAATGAAAAAAAACTTTGTGCTATTTTCGGCTTCAGTCTTCTTTTTTGCAATAGGCTATTCTTGCTGTCATTTTACAAGACAGGGTACTGATATTTCCAATAAATATATTTATATTGGAAATTGCGTTGATTCACTTATCTCAGAAAATTATAGGAGTAATTTTAACGATATTGAGTATGGGGATGGGGTGGACCCATATGGTGTGTATAATAAAAAAAAATGGAATTGTTGAAAATGCAAATATGGCTTATACGATTGCAAATACGATATTATCAAACATATATGGTGGTAATCAAATAAAAAATGAATACCCACTTAAAATAACTCTTATCAACAATCGTTTTTGGGTGATAGAAGGTAGCCTAAGCAAAGGTGAGACAGGAGGAACGGCAATCATTGTAATCAAGAAAGACGATGGTCAAATTCAATATATTAATCATGGAAAATAGGTTGGTATTACAATTGTTTCATTTTTGCATAACAATATTAAATATCTATCAAATAGACAATAATACATTGTTGTGAAAAGTTGCATTGCCATAATATGATAGTATCGGCGAATTGGTACCACTGTAGTGCTGCTTTAGGCATTGTATTCAAGTCTGCTTCCCTACAACAGCAAGCTGGTAACGATTATCGGAAAGATTTCGATTGCTCAGGGCTGCCTTTGGGAGAGTATGTACTTTACATCCATGTGAACGGCAAAGCCTTTTCGGAAAAAGTGCACATCAAATAACGAGGATGCAACTTCGCTTATAAATAACAAAATAAGATTACAATCTGTTGCCCAGTATGGTTTAACTATCTTTTGGAGGGAATTAAAATGAAAAAATATGTTTTTATAATATGTCTTTTTGTAAGTTGTAATATGCTTGCACAAAGTTTCTTTACTTTTCATAATGGGGAATTGATAGAAAAACGAAATTATGAAAAAGTAAAGTTACAGAGTATAGTCTGCTATGAACAGCATACTCCTAAAGATTCTTTAGTATATGATGGCAATGATGTGTTGTGCTTTCATCTTCAAGGGGATAGTATAGCAGAAATGCCATTATATCCATATATGAAATACTATTATTGTGAATTTGATGAGTCTTTACAAAATAATTATATTTATCATATGATAAAATATAAGCAATTGCAAGAACGAATTTTGTATTTTTTGGCTACTATTGATTCTGAAATAACCGACGATGGTGCTTTTGTTGAAAAAAGACAGACAATTGTATTCAATAAGGATAGTTATCGCATCAAATATAAAAAAATCAATATGAAATTTCGTTTTTTTGCCGAATTAGAAACATATCGTTATGAACCATTGGAGAGCATGTATATAAATATACATAATGGATTCTTAACCAAAGCATTGTTTAAGGGCAAGAAGACTGATGTTAATATTATCTTTGAATATCAAGATGGAAAATTAAAGAAGGAAAAAATATTTTATAGTACTACTCGCAGTGTGTCTTCTTATGAAGAATATTCTTACAAAACGAATGCCTCTTAGTTGATTTAATTTAAGAGTAAGTTCATTTTAATGAAAAGAGAGTCATGAATTTTACAATAATACAAAAGAAATGAAAATGAAAATGAAAAGAAAATCATTTAAAATATTAGTGTTAATTTTAATAGCTTTGCATATCTACCTCATTTTTATGAGATGGATATATTGGATGTTAGACTATCATTATGGAGATTTTGACTATATATTTTTAAAATTAGTTGATGTTCCTAATGGTTTTGAAGTTGTAGACAACCTATATAATGAGGTGTTATTTGATATATATTATTTGGCATTTTCCACAATAGTTACTATAATTATTGCTGTGAAATATCTAAAACAACAAAAGAAAAAAAATGAAGAAGATAATCATTTACATTGGGGGTGTAATTTAAACTGTGTCAAGGCTTGTTGTTTTTTATAATAAGGGTGATAGT
>SFZC01000200.1 GCA_004558955.1 bacterium
GGTATTGTACATGAAAAATGCACAAACAAAGATTTAAAAGAGATAAACAAATCAAACAACCAAGACATTACTTGCAATCGCAGAATGTGTAGCAAATTTGAAGGGGAAATAGAAAAAACAACAAGCGAGGTAAATAAATGAAAAAGAAAACTATTATTGCATTAATCTCATTTTACATTTTTTCAATTGCATTAATTTTATTTTGTGTATTTTTATATATCAATGCAAAGGATAGACATCCAGAAGAAAATTGGATAACAATCGCAAGTACTGAGAATGAAGATAATACACATCTGAGTATAGCAAGTTCTTTCATTGAAGAAATAGATACTTCTAAAAACAACTATGATTATGCATCAGTATACTATGCCATAAAAGATAAAAAAGCAAATTTTTGGAAATGCACAACAAAAAATGATGAGAATAAAAAAAGCGTTGTTCTTCATCTACAAAATGCTTTTATAGTGGTTGATTTCTATTCCTCCTTAAACTGGCAAAAAAAAATATCAGATAAAAAAGAAATTCTTCCTATCAATATAAAGTTATTCTATTTAACTTTTTGTGAGTGGTTACTATCAACAGTAGACGATTGCATAACAGAATCTAATATCACACTAAAAAAGTACGGCCAAAGACATTCTGGAAATGAATTGGATGCCATAAGAAGTTTGAAATTTGACTGCTTATCTAGACTTGAAGATGAAATGAATGCATTGTAATTTTTTTCAAGGAAATGTTTTTATGAAAAAGACAATAGCATGGCGGGCATTCCGCAAATACTTACATGACAAAGGCTATTCTGATGAATCAAATGCAGGCAACAGAAGCACCACTTCAAACTATCCGAATCGTATAGATACAATCTGCAGAAAAGAAAAAATTGCAACTTGGGATGAATTTGGAGAGCAAATTAACAATATTATCAAAAAATATAGTGCCGGTGGTCAAGAAAAAATTTTTGGTTCGCAAAGCCATGGAAGCAATCTTAAAGCATTGGAGCTATTCAAAGAATTTTATGTAGTTTTTGACTCAGAGAATATTTTATGAAAAAACAAACTATATCTCTTGTGCTTTTATATTTGTACAAGATTAAAAATTTTATTATGATAAAAATGATTCGGAGAATAATATGAGTTATATTCAGCAGATTGACGAAAAGGTTATCATCATAAAAACACATGAAAAAACTTTACGAAAGAGAGGCACTTTGTACGAAGCAATCCATAAATGGTGGGATTTAAACAAAGCCAGAGCAAGCCGTGCGGAATATGTGTTTGCGGTCATTCGTGAAAGCGGTGAAATAGTACAAGAAGTTTACGAAGTAAACAACTGGTACGAGGAGCAAGACGGAGACCAATACAAAACAGATATAGATTTATGTTTCAATGGTCGCATTGCAAAAGAAAGCATCCGCTCAAAATATAAAGGAAAATATATTCCTGAAAAATATCAGTGGCGAAAAGGCATTGTTGCTTCATGTTTCTACACTTATGACTAAAACACCATTACACTAACACACATGAAATTTTATCAGCGTATATTTCTCTTCACATTCTTCTCCATTGCGGCTGTTCATGCCGATGACTTTACCAGCATTCTTCAGGATTTGGCGGTTCAGACTGCTTGCATCGGGCAGTACTCGGCAACACAGGCGGGTGGAACTTGGAGCGAAGATCCTCTCGATTACTACAAACCGTATTTGCTGGCAGAGCGGTTTAAGAAAATGTCCGGGAACACAACGCGCACAATAACGTTCTACGGCGTATGCTTCGACTATGCGGAATTTGCGTACTGGGACATAAAAGACAACGAAAGTCTTTATGTCAGAAACGGAATGAGGACAGGTCTGTTTTTTCTTGCCGGAGATAATTCAAATCCAAACGTTATTGAACTTTCTGTTCCAACTTCAACTTCAAACGCGACAAAATTTCAAAATGGAATTCCTGTTAGAACTTACGGAAATTCAAGCTACAAAAATATAAAGGCACACAAGGCGCAGAACGGAACGCGGGCAACAAACCACGCCTGGCTTTGGGTAATGCGCAATGACGGAGTGTGGTTCTGGATTGACCCGACTTGGACAGACAATTTGGGCTACGTAGTCTACGGCTATGTCAGCAACGGAGAAGAAATTCAGTGCCGTCCCGACAAAGACTTCTGCCTTGAATATCCTGACTTTCTTAAAAATCTTCCCCTTCCTCCAAAAATGACTGAATGGAATCCGTCTCCTGCCTCCACTTCAACTTCTTCATCTTACAACGATTATTCTGGCTCAGATTCTGGCGGTTATAGCTACGGAAATTACAATAATGAGTTTCCGTGGATTTTCGGAGTTTCAGCAACTGCTCCTTATCCCGATGTAGAAGCAAAAGAATTCAGCACGGACAAAATTGGATTTTCATTTGACGCTTTGAGCTTGATAAACGGAATGACTGGCGGATTCAGCATAGACTACCTGCGGAACTTTAAAGACGAAGAAAAGCTTCAGTCATGGTTGCTTTCAATATGCTTTGGACCAAGGCTCTACAGCAACCTTGCAGCTTATGTTGGCGGCGGTTTAGGAGTTGGATTCGACGGAAACAAAAAAGAAGAAATAGAAAATTCAGGAGAAACTTATGACTTTACAGATTCATTCTTTCTTAGCTACAAACTCTCGCTAGGTCTCGTTCTCAACATTTCAAGTCTTGTTGCAAAAGTCGAACTTTCATTCAACGACATTCTCGGTTTTTCAGCAGGAGCCGGAATCATGCTTGGATTTGGATATTAAAAAATCACATTTACAACTTTGCAAGGCGCTTGGAAATTTCCAAAGTTGCAACTTCAAGTTGATTTTTTTTCAGAAACGCAATAGGCTCTAGTTCCGAAAATATCGTTAAATCCTTCCGAGTACTTCGCTTCTTAAAGTTTCTTCTATACTAAAACAAAGGAGAAGTTGTTCTCCTTGCCTGGAGAGAGTCCCTCTCCTTGCAATGTTTAA
>SFZC01000201.1 GCA_004558955.1 bacterium
AAAACAGCACGTTAAGACAGACGGTATGAAGGGGATACCGAATTTATTCTGCGGTATATTTGCCGTAGGTGGGAACTATAATTTGACGCGTGACAATAAAGGAAATAGAGAAACTGAGCAGATTATTAACAATAGAGATGGGAGGATGTTTTATGTCAAAGATAACGGATTATGCTTTTTTATTTCAGAAATCATTTGGAACATCTGGGGTAAATGCAATAGGTAGTTTTCAGTTGTCTCAGTTGAATAGCAGTTCTGTTCAAGCACAATTAAAAGCTGCCGGAATTAACACGAACAGCAAACAATATAAATCCGCTGTAAAACAAATGATGTCCGCTGGAAATGGTGCAATGTATGGCAATATTCAGGGAATAAAAAATCTGATGAGTCATTATGATAAGGACGGAGATTATATTAATCCTGTAAATGGATTGGCGGGACTTTTAGTGACAGACGAAAATGAAAATTCGAGAAAACGGATCATATCAATTCCGGATAGCAGCAAAGAAGAAATGTATGAACTGACAAAAAAAGAGTTCCTGCGTGAAAACGGTGTCCACAATGGAGATACAACAAAACGTTCCGAGGTATATAACAATTTGTACCGCAAAATGCAGAAAAAAGACAGATTGGCTGCTGGGTACACCCTTGAAAAATTTGAGAGAATTTACAGACAGGCATTTTATGATGCAGCAAAAAAGGCTGATCCTAACTGGGAAATTGGTAAGCCAATTAAAGATGGTGCATTAGATAGTGTTACAAGAGAATTGGCAGAGTCGGGGAAATCTCCTGCACAGGCAACGCTTGATACTAAAATCTAACATATCAGGTATATTTGAATAATTAGGCAAAGAATGAAATATCTGATGCGTATCATAAAGCAATAGACATAAGCGTTTGACAAACGTATAGAAAGTAGCATTGTATTCGGAACACTAGGATTATTTTTAATATGGGAAGTGATTTTAATGAAAGATTTTTCTTGGAAAATTTTCGCTATAAAAACAATAATTTTTAGTTTATGGGGTTTAAGTACACTTCCGTTTCTTTCAATTATTGTTCAATATATTGACTCAATAACTGGATTTAGTTCTGGAAACGGATATCATACCAATCACATGGATTATATTTTTGAAAGTCCTCTTGTTTATATGGGAGTTGTTCTTTGTATCAATATCATCCTGGCAATCGCTTACTTAATATATTGTTTTTTTAAAGCAAAACGAGAATGACTTTTAAAGAGAAATTAAAATAAAGTAAGTGGTATCTGCAATCAGTTTTTAAATGGTAAAACAAATCAAAAATTATTTTGTAATGAAATGAAAGACCGTTTAAATGATTACTATGGAAGCAGGTATGAATTAAGAAATCAGTCAGAAGCTGTTGAAGGCAGAGTAAGTAATATGTTGAGTAAATTACAGCATATGTATGCACTTTAGGATTATGATGGAAATATGCAATGGTTATTGCTGAGCGTCAAAATTCAAAAGATGATATCAGTATGGTGGTTTGCAAATAAAGTTACATATCATATTGATGCTGAGAGAAATCCAACAGGTAGCATAGTTGGAAGAACTTCGAATAATGAAGAAAGGAGTTACTATAAAATGGAGGTATCAAATAATTATAGCACAGCAAAATTATGGGGCACTTCGGATAAAAAAGTTTCTAAATCTTCTGAAAAAAACAAATGGAAATTAACGGATTCCTTAAAAGAGAAAATTGTTGAACTGGCAAAAAAAGATGCACAGGACAACGTATATATGGGAAATGCGTTTATGAATTTGCGTAAGATGGAAGTAAGCAAAGTGGCACCGAACAGGGCAGCCTTAATTGGAAAATTTAATCAATCAATGAATTCCGGCAATATGTCCGCAATGAAAGAAGTTGAAAAAGCTGATAAAAAATGGCTCTGTATTTTGTTCGGGATACCATATGAGGCAGAGTTTCAGGGAGAGGGAACAGGATCAGCAGCTCATGTATATAACGAATGTGGTGAAGAAGTTCTGACATATACAGAGGGAGTAGGCTGGCAAGAAAAGGAAACAAAAGCAGAGACACAGGTACATTCGGCGTTAAAATCGACATATTATGAGGCTTTTTGTGATGCAAGAAAAGCATTAAACAGTGAACAAAGAACTGGTGGTATGAATGAGAATATAATGTCACAAGGCAATTTTGATATGAAAGCGTAAAGAGCGTGCGATTAAAATAAGAATGGCTGGAAGAAAGAAAATGATTTGGTATTAAAAATAGGCTTTGACAGCAGTGGATTGTATGATATAGGGCAGGAAAATAAAACTTCAAGCTGTTGGAGGTGGATTTATGGGAATCTTTTTTTCAAGTATAGGAACAGTTGGAGGGGAACGGTTAATTACTTCTGGTAGTAATGGAGAACCAAACTGGTCTTATATTCCATCGAAAGGAAAAAGTACAAAAACGCAGACTGAATTTGTAAGTGAGATTAAGGAATTGGCACAAAAGGCTGCCAATGCTGCTGATAAAACAGAACAAGACTCTATTTCAAGGCAGGTATTGCAGTTAAGGGCAGAATATTTGTCAGAGGTTGCACCGGATAGAAAGCAGTTGTACCAGCAGGCAAAAAGTGCAATGAAAAATCAAAATACCAATTCCAAATGTAAAGGTATCGGAGAATTAACTTTACTGGATTTTTTGGAACAGGCAGAAGGAAAGAATCAGAATCTTGCAGACAAGCAGATTGCACTGGCAGGAGGCGGAACATTAAATTTCACTATTTTAACATCGGGAGGTTATGGTGTTCAAATTCAGAGTCAGGGTGTCAATGTATTGTTAAATACCGGTGCCGGCTGGGGATACGAAATGACTCCGGCAGAACTTACAAAAAAAGATGAATTTTATTCCATTTACTGGAAGGAATATAACGCCGTAAAGAATGGTATGAATTCTGAATTAAAAGAATTACCGGATTATCTGGA
>SFZC01000202.1 GCA_004558955.1 bacterium
TTATTCTTTTTAATCTCTTTTATCTCTATCGGGCAACCTAATTTCTTTTCCACTGCATTTTTCAACTTTTCCAAGTATTCCTCATATCTCATAGTGTTCTAACCTCCATATCTTAATCAGCGGGGAGATTATAACGCTCGGGGTCTGGGTTTCAATAGGCAAAGTGCCGGATTTTCTTTCTATAACCCAAGTCCAGCGCACGCAAAAAAGCCCAGCCACTTTATATAGCTGGACTTTTAATAAACATAATGCATTTTGCTTAACAACATATGCACTTTTCAGCATCTGTCAAATGTACTATTTTCTCTTATACATGTTTTTTACCAATAACCACATGTCCTGACCCATTTACATTTATGGAACCCTTACCATTACCAATATGAAACTCCATGGCTTTACTCCAATCAATATGTATATTCTTATCCCAATATCCTATAATTTGTGATCTGTCCGGTTCTCTGTCATGAATGTATACCTTGGTCGTTGTATTGCTTACTTGACGATCTCCATGTACAATATGTCCCATATTGCGTGATATCTGGACAGAGTTGATTTCCATACTTAACAAAGACGCATGCGTATGTCGTAAGTCGTGAAGTCTGACTACAGGTATCGGTTCCAATCCATTCTGTATCATCCTTTTATTTCTTCTCTCTTGATACTCTGTCCAACGTCTTGTAATCTTGCCACTCTGGAATTCTCTCTGACTAATCAGATTCCCCAACGGAATATATAAACGTTGACTGCCGTCCACCTTTTCATCCAAAAGATTGTTTATCTGATCTCTCTGCTCCATATAGTACTCAACAATTTTTTCCAAGCATCTCGGCTTCCCTACCATGCGTATTGTATTTTCTTTCGGGAATTTCAATTGATCTGTATTCTCATGCATGATAGCATCATCAATTAGTATGAGTTCATTATGTTCCTCATAGTACTTTCTAATCCCTCTAAAGTCTCCTAACTCCCATACATGCTCCCCTAGCAGCATTTTATTGTCGTGATAGTATCTACCTACCTTTAAACCTGCAATTTCACTCCTTCTCAAGCCACACAATGCACCTAAAGCGATCAGCAATACAATTGAACGATCTGTTTCATTCTGAATAGCATCATTTAATGTATAATTCAACTGTTCCAATGTCAACACTGTACGAACAGGAGCTATATGCCTTGTTTTAATGATTTTACCATCAATCTCCTGTTCCACCATTGGTATCTCTGACAAAGCAGGGACATTATATTCCACCCCAAAGATTTCTTCACGTAACATATATTTCCATAAATTTTTCAATGCTGTTTTATGTTTTGCTAATGTATTTACAGAAATTCCATCAGGATTACTATTCGTGATTTCTTTCTTTGACACTTTGCCATCTTTCCTTTTCTTTGCCGTTGATAAATTTCCCCTATGTAACTGGTAATCATAATATTGCTCTATATCCTTTACTTTGATTGTCCTAACTTCTTTATCGCCCATAAAATCTATGAAATGATTAAAATAATTTTTGTAATGCTGTTTATATGATTCCGTCAAATCTGTATATGTCTGAGTTGTCTGAAACATGCCAATCGCATCTCTCACTGTATATTTCTGTATAACCAGTTCCGATTTGTCAATGCCCATTTTTGACTGCTCTCTGATTTTTTCAACCTCTTTTAAAAGTCGCTTTGCGTCATCATATGTCTTTACAATTTTAGTTGTATTTTTATTAACAATTTTCTTAACGCCACTCTTTTTATCAATGATCTCCATTTTTCCGTAATTGCATCTAACAATATATCGATTGTCTTTCACAATCCGCAAAATGTTCGCTGTCTTTGTTGTCACGCATGCATACTTACCAACCTTTACGATTTCTCCAATCTCTTTGTCTGTCTTCTTATTTTTTGTGCTGTAATCTTTTATCATAATATTTTCTCCTTTAAAATAAATGCGGTGCTGGCAAATAAATTGCCAACACCTTCGTCACTTATGCATTACTAAATTTACTGCTGCTCATTTAATGAATCATACCATGCAAAAAATGAATTTGTAGGTATTATATACCTGTCGTTTACCTTTACTACGTTAATCGGGCATTCCTCCTTTCTGAACCATTCATAAACCATTGACTTACTAATCCGTAAAAGCAAACTCACTTCTTTTGCTGTCAGGAATCCCATCTTTCTGTAGTCTTCTACAGACATAATGTTTTCATTATCTTTGTCCATCTTCATATTCCTCCCATAAAATTTATTTTTTTTATACTTAAAATATGAAAATGTCGTTTAATATGCATGTTTATATATTTAATGTCAAAATATTAAAAAAAATTATTTTAATTTACATGTATTTTTAATAAATTTAATGTCTATTCGCTTTATGATACTGTCTCTTATATTTTTCCACTGTCCAATTTATCTCTTTTCACTGTCATACTCACCTTCAACTGTTGTTTATTTTTATTTGAAGGATTATAACGCCACCTCCCCAAAATATCCATATAAGAACAAAAAAAGACCAAGGAATTTCCTAAAAAAGAAAATCCCAAGGTCTTTCGCACACTTACTCTATATACTATTATATAATGCCCCAACAGCATATTATGTTGAATTACTGTTGAAATTCAAAATTCAGCTGTATAAATCCAGTCTGAAAAGTCTGATTTTCCTTGATTTTCAGGCATTTCTTCGCCTGACCACCCTATTCAAACATAACTGTTGAATCACTGTTGATTTACTGTTGAGTTGCTGTTGAGATATTGTTGAACTATTGTTGAAGATTAAAAATCATGTTATCCTTCCTTGGAACCAATGGTTTTAATGGTCCCAATGGACATAAAAAATTAAGTAAAATTCCGTATTTTTAATAACATGTCCTCTGAAAGCCTTGAAAATCAAGGCTTTTCACTTATGAAACTTCAAACTTGTAACCCATTCCCCATACGGTTTTTATATAACTTCCACATGCCC
>SFZC01000203.1 GCA_004558955.1 bacterium
TACGGAAAAGATTGAGTTTTGGCTTTTGGTAAGGGTTGAATATTCGTTTTGTAGTGAGGTTAATTCCGTGCGAAACTGTTGGATTTCGTTGGTTTTTGTTTGGTTATTTTCTGCTTGGGCGGTTAGGGTCGAAATTTTGTTCGATAAACTTGTCAAAATTTCGGACATTGTGGAATTCTGCGAAACCGATACTCCCATTTTATTTGCAAGAGTTTTGGCTTTTGTAATCAATTCAAGTTCGCTGGAGCAGGTCGTGTCTTTGTTTGAGTTATCCGTTTTTTGAACCTGTTGTCTTGATTGGGCGGCGGTTATAAGCATTTGGGCTTGAGCTTCCGAGGTTACGTTTGTTACGTCAATGCCGAGTGCTTGAAGTTTGCGTTTTGTTTCTTCGCTCAATTTATTTTGGGTACAAAACGAGTAACTTGTTCCCAAGATTGAAATATTATTTATAGACATAATGCCACCTTTCTGCATTATTCTGTTTAATGGAAATTTTTAGTCTGTCAATATTTTTTACGGAATTTTGGCAAAGAAACTTCAGTTAAAAGTCCATTGGGTTTACAATAATTTACAACTTAATATTATTATAATATTTTGATATTGTTTTGCTTGTATGTTTTTTGTAGAATTAGCATGCAGTACTTTTTAAGAAGGAGAACACTATGAAAAAATCAATCAAAGACCTTGGCGATATCAAGGGAAAAAGAGCTTTAGTCAGAGTTGACATCAACGTACCGTTGGACGAAAACAAAAACGTTACTGACGATACAAGAATTCAAGCAATTTTGCCGACCGTAAAATTCTTGAAAGATAAAGGTGCAAAAATCATTTTAATGGCACACTTGGGCAGACCAAAAGGTGAATGGAACTTGGAATTTTCATTGGAACCTGTTGCAAAATACTTGTCAAAAGTTTTGGGTGAAGATGTATTGTTTGTAAAATCTCCTGTTGGCGAAGGTGCAGACAAAGAATTGGCAGAATTGAAAGACGGTCAGGTTGCATTGTTGGAAAACATCAGATTCTACAAGGCTGAAGAAGCAAAAGATGATGATATGACATTTGCCAACGAGCTTGCAAAACTTGGTGATTTCTATGTAAATGATGCTTTCGGTGCTGCTCACAGAAAACACACTTCAACTGCAAAATTGGCTCATGTTTTGAAACCGGCGGTTGCAGGTTTGTTAATGGAAAAAGAAATCAGATGCTTATCTCAAGCACTTGACAACCCTACTCACCCGTTCACGGCAGTTGTAGGTGGTGCAAAAGTTTCTTCTAAAATTGGTGTTTTGGAAAACTTGATTGACAAAGTTGATAACCTAATCATCGGTGGCGGTATGGCTTACACTTTCGTTAAGGCTAACGGTGGTAAAATCGGTAACTCAATTTGTGAAGACGATCAAATCGACACAGCAAAAGCTATTGAAAAGAAAGCGGCTGAAAAAGGCGTTAAACTTGTAATGGCTACAGACGTTTTGGTTGCTGACGATTTCTCAGGTAACGGAACTAACAAATTCGTTAAAATCAACGAAATCCCTGACGGATTTGAAGGTGTTGATGCAGGTATGGATTCAAGAAAAGCATTTGCAGATGTTTTGAAATCTTCAAAAACAATCTTGATGAACGGACCTGTTGGTGCATTTGAAAATCCTAAATTCGCTGACGGTACAAAAGCAGTTTTGGAAGCTATTGTAGAGGCAACTAAAAATGGTGCAGTTTCTGTTATCGGTGGTGGTGATTCAGTTTCAGCCGCTAAGAAATTCTGCAAGGCTGAAGATTTCACTCATGTTTCAACAGGTGGCGGAGCTTCTTTGGAATTTATCGAAGGTAAAGTTCTTCCTGGTGTTGCAGCGTTAGACGAAGCGTAATTTTTAAAACACTTATAAAAAATTAAGTAGAGGTAAGTTTAGGCTTGCCTCTATTTTTGTAGCAAAAAATATTTTGTTCGGTTTTTTTAGTGAAAAAAGGTGTTAAAATGGACGTGAATTTTACAGGATTATCTAATATATACGGTATTAAATTGAAGCTCAAGAAGATTAATGAGGCTAAGGAAATTGTCGGAGATGTTGACAAAACTTACCTCGCAATGATGTTGAAAAACGATGAAAAAGGGCAGGATTTGACCGAGTTTTATAATGCACTTGCAACCACTGACCAACCAAACAGACTTCATCCGATTTTTGATGAGTTTGTGACCTTTGCATCAACGAAAGAAGAAATTGTTGATGATATGGAAATCAAACGAACTGGCTATAATTTCTTTGTGAACAGTAATACGCCTTTGGAAGTTAATGATAAAAATTTGAAGTTCTTTACATATATGGCAAAACTTATGAAAAAGGTTCAAAATATTCCTGAAAAGGAATTTGTTGCATCAAACGGGTTTATGCACAATGGCGTGATTAACAAAACATTGGTGCTTGAGGAAGAATTGCCGTTCGACCTTCGACAATTTGTGCCAAATATTTTCTTCCCAACGAACGTAAAAGCCCAAGCCAAAGATATTAACGCAAATTTGCAGGCATGTATGGAAGATTATTTTGCGTAAGTAGGATAGTTGCAAAGCTTTAAAAAGTTTTAAAGCAAAGAATTAAGTTTTTAAAATCTTGTTATATATTGACAGAAAGAGACCCTGAAACGAGTTCAGGGTGACATTTTGTGTGTGTTTCGAATGTCAACCCCTTGCAAATCTCACCAAGCGGTCATTCCGGACTCAGATCCGGAATCTGTTTATCCTGATGTAATTGAAAGAGATTCCGAATAGACTAAAAATCACTTTTCGCATGCTCAAAGGATTTTTTAAGTCTTTCAGAATGACGTAGGTTTTTGTTATTTACTCTTTATGTTCGCAATAAAACTTCACAAAACTTCTCAAATATGGTGAATGTTAAGAATGTAAATATAATTTTAAAATCGCTGAAACCATTGCTATAATTCCTTTATGGTATGGT
>SFZC01000204.1 GCA_004558955.1 bacterium
CCTGTTGAGTTTTTCGGTTATGACTCACCTATGGCTACTTCTTTGAATGCTCGTGAGTTTACGAATGCAAACTTGTCAGAAAGTGCATATTATACAAAATACGGTATCGTTTCTCCTAAGTTGAGAAAAACTATTGAAAAAGGAATCAAGAAGAAATTTCACGAAAAAAGCGATATCTTGAGCCGTTTTGATTGGACTTATTCACCTGACAAATATTTTATTTATGCAATGTTGAAAAAAGATTTCAAATTTTTAACTGCGTTTGATAAATTGGACAAAGGTGTTTTCGGTAAAAATCCACAACAAGTTGATTACTTTGGTATCAAATCAAGCAGTAATTCAAAATTGTATAACAATGTTTCCGTATTGTTCTATAACAGCCCGTCAGATTATGCGGTTAAGTTGAAAACTAAAGGAAATGACGAGGTTATTTTGTACAGAACCGATGCGGATATGACTTTTGATAAATATTATTCTGAAATTCAAGACAAATCAAAGGTTTTCAATGGCAATAAGAAAATGGTAGAAGACGAAACTTTGTCAATTCCTGATATTAATTTGTATATGGAAACTAAATTCCCTGAACTTGAAGGTCATCAAATCAAAAATACAAATCTTGAAATCTCAGGAACTATTGAAACTGTTGACTTCAAAATGAATAACGAAGGTGTGAAGTTGAAAAGTGAAGCGGCGATAATGGTTAAAGTTATGTCATTACCTGCAAGTGATATCAGACATTTCAATTTCAATGACAACTTTGTATTGTTCCTAGTTGAACAAAATCAAAATGTTCCGTATTATGCAATGAAGGTTTCTGATGTTGCAGAATTGAATAAAACAGGCAGAAAATAGTATAAAACGGGTGTTGAAATGGCTAAAGTAAAATCAAAATGGGTATGTCAGCAATGCGGTTATGAAACGGCGGGTTATTTGGGAAAATGTCCGGAATGCGGTTCGTGGAGTAGTTTTGTAGAGGAAATCCAATCTTCGACAAAAGTTCAAAATGTTTCTCCGCAGGGAATTTCAAATGATACAAAACCGTCATTAATCAATGATATCCATATTGGAGAAGAAGTCAGAATCAGCACGAATATTTCGGAATTTGACAGAATCTTGGGCGGGGGACTCGTCCAAGGTTCTTTGGTTCTGATAGCGGGCGACCCGGGAATCGGTAAATCCACGATTTTGCTACAAACGGGTGGGCAGTTGGCAAAAAACGGACAGCGAATTTTGTATGTGTCTGCCGAAGAATCAGCAAGTCAGCTGAAATTGAGAGCAAACAGACTTGGTATAAATTCCGATAATTTGTATGTTTTTCCGCAAACTAATTTGGAAAGTGTAAGACAACAAATTTCTGAAATTCATCCCGATACAATAATTATTGATAGTATTCAGGCTATTTATTCTCAAACTATTTCGGGTTCGGCGGGGTGTGTTTCTCAAATTCGAGAATGTTGTAATATTTTGATGCAGATTGCGAAAACTCAAAATATTACTGTTATAGTCATCGGTCACGTTACAAAAGACGGAAATATTGCAGGTCCTAAAATTTTGGAACACATGGTCGATGTTGTTATTTCTTTTGAGGGGGATAAATACAAATCTTATCGAATGATGAGGTCAATGAAGAATCGTTTTGGTACAACTTCTGAGGTCGGAATTTTTGAAATGCAGGAAAAAGGTTTGGTCGAGGTTAAAAATCCGAACGAATTGTTCCTGAACGAGCGTTCTCAAGATGCAATCCCAGGGAGTGCGATTATCGTAACTAATGAAGGTACAAGACCTTTGCTTGTTGAAATACAGGCACTTGTCGGAACGACACCATATCCGACACCGAGAAGAGTTACAAACGGTGTCGATACTAGCAGATTGTTGCAAATCCTTGCAGTGCTTGAAAAAAGAGTAGGACTAAATCTTTCCAAACAAGATGTTTATGTAAACGTTATGGGCGGAATAGAAATTGAAGAACCGAGTGCAGATTTGGGGATTGCGTTGGCGATTGCAACTTGTGCAAGAGATGTTGTGGTTGATCCGCAAACTGTTATTATCGGTGAAATCGGTTTATCAGGTGAAATTCACCCTGTTAGCAATATTGAAAAACGTTTAAATGAGGCGGTGATTTCGGGGTTCAAAAAAGCCATAATTCCTTATGCAAATCGTGGAATTGAAAATGACAAAATAAAAATAGTTCCCGTAAAACGCCTGATTGACGCTATCTCTGCGTGTATAACTCCGCAATAATAAATCTTAGTGAGGTGTAAGTTATGCAAAATTTAGAAGATATTTTGGGAAATTTTCTCATTGAAAATAATTTAACGATAGCAACGGCGGAATCCTGTACGGGTGGACTTTTGAGTTCAAAATTGACCGATGTGTCGGGTAGTTCGGCTTATGTCAAACTTAATTTTGTGACCTATGCAAATGAAGCAAAACACGAGATTTTAGGGGTAAGTGACGAGATTTTGAATACAAAAGGGGCGGTAAGCGAAGAGTGTGCCGAAGCAATGGCAAACGGACTTTTTGAAAGAACAGGCTGTGATGTTGCGTTGTGTACGACAGGAATTGCAGGACCGACAGGCGGAACTTTTGAAAAACCTGTGGGACTTGTTTACATTTCAATCAGGTATAAAAATATTGTGACGATAAAAGAAGTTCGACTTTCGCCTGATTTGGACAGACGAAAAATGAAGGAAGAATTTGCAAACCAAGCCTTGAAACTTGCAATTTCTACTTTATGCTCCGAACGTCTTTGCTAATATTGTAACGAAATGTTGCAAAAATTTTAAAACAGTCAATTTTAACCTTTAGCTATACTTTATATATATAAGGGATATTAAAGGGGAAGATTTGATGAACTATTTTGAGTATTTGAACAAAAGAATTGCAACGGATGCAATACCTGTTAATTCAATTTCCGTTAATACATCGGGAGTTAA
>SFZC01000205.1 GCA_004558955.1 bacterium
TGTAGAGGTGGCCAACCAATTATGTTCTAAAAAAACTTTTAAACGGAAAAGTTTTTTAGAAGGTGGATTATAGAATGAAGTTAGCCACCTCTACTTTGATCAACGGTATTTAAAAAATAAATAAAAAAGAAAGGAGCTATTGTTAAATGAGCAATAACTCCTTTTTCTGTTTGTCTTAACGCTCTACAAGAAAGAATAATATAATAATCTATTTTCAATTCGTATATTATTTTTGGCGAAAGTTAAGGTAGCCATATGAATTCATAATCTTGCCAGTCTGAGTATCTTTAATATCGATTGTAGACTCTGATACTAATTCCCCCAGTTTAGACGTATCCAACTCATCGAATCGCACATAACTAACTTGTGGTTGTTTCAAATTTTGAGAAGCAACATAAATTCGAAAATGCGGAGGATAAAAAAGTAAACGAGCACCCTTAGCAATGTCCTTATCGTCGTCATCTAAGATACTTGCATCCTTTTCTCGAATTACTTTACGGGTTACGTCATTAATAAACTTTGGGTTTAAGTTTTTTGAATAACTTGTAAAGTAAATACCTAAATTATTCGTTTTTATTTCAGAAATTGGCTTAATTTTAACAAGGCCACGTGAACGCCACCATTTTTTCAACTTAGGTGAAATGTCGCCTTTTATGCCTTTGATCAAAAGATGAATATGCCAATTTGGTACCATTTTTTCATCCTTGGGATAAAGGGTACCTTGAGGTTCAAAAATTGCAATATATTTTGCGTTTGGATAATTGTTACGAAAATTCTGATACAATCGTTGCCAATCTTTTTTTGCACCATGAGGATCAAGTTGATATGGTACAGAATACGTTAATGTAATGAACTTTTCATCTTTCCCGCCTTTAAAATTACATGCTATTAAATGACTTAGGGTCTTCAATGAACGTTTAAGACTCGTTAATAAATCACTGCGACTTGTAGCGTGATCGACGTTAATAATCTCACGAGTTTTACTGTTGATTAAAGAACCATGTTTACGTCTAATATTAACTTTACCTTTAGGCGGAGTATTCTTAGCAAACATAACTTCAGTATATTTACCATACCTTGTTACTTTTACTAAATCACCCTTTTTGATTGCGGCTTTACGTTTCTTAGATATTTCCCTAGATCTAGTACGTTTTGATTTATGCATAATAAAAAACTCCTTCAAGTAATCATTGTGGAAGAATTTCTTGGTTAGTTTTTTATTATCTTAATTATTAATTACCTTTATTAATTAAAGTGATTAAACCACAGCTCAAGTTATAAATCAACTTAATAAGGTCTTTTTAAAGAGTTTTGTTAACTTAATATTGAATAGAAAAGAAATTGCAAAATGTCAATTATACAAAGCTTCAAAACACTAAGACCAAATGCTACAATAATTACCTACATTTTCTCAAATTATCGAATATGTATATACATACGGTTATATTTATATCAACATCTATATGTATATACAAAAAGTGGCAATAATACGCAAAACTTTTTAAGAATATGGGTAATCATACACAGTAGCTTCAAATATCGTCACTTTATTTGTATATACACAGAAAGCCATATATATATAGCAAATGCTCTGTATATACAAAAATTATTTCTTGGCTTTTCTTGAACCGATTAACCGAAAATTTTTAATCAAATCTTCTAACATAACTAGCAATTCCTTAGGTACTTCATCCACTTTTCTGGCTTTACCCAAAGCATTAGTTAAATTACTAAGTGCACTATCAAAAGGACTTCGATTATCTGAACTAATATTAATTTGACTTAACTTTTGCTCCAAAGCTGTCGCATCACTATCTTGAATACATTCCCTAATAAATTCGGATTTTGTTTTTCCTGATTTAGCAACTAACTCATCTAAGTGTTTTTTAAATTCATAATCGCATCTAAATATTACAGTTTCGTTCTTATTCATAACCATCACCCCTAACAACCTTAATTGTATATACAAATAACAAACCCACTGCCCCTTAACCCCTACAAAGTAACTGCGTAGCATCATCATTACACTTCGCCTATCTGTGGCAAAAATGCAATGATGCAACATCGTAACACTAGTTATTATTGTTAATCAATCCACTAATCATTATTAATGAACTCATCAACAATAACAACTCAGACATATTAAGCTCATCCAGCCCTTGCCCCCATTATCATCAGTGTTTGATTTGTTCGATTGCTGTACTAAATTTTCAACAAAACATCGCGAAAACACGAAAAAATCGCATTGATAAATAGGGTTGTCCGTCGCATTTTCTGGACTTCCAGCCACTCTTTCGATATATGTGAAACATCAGGATTGGCATTCCTATATTGTTAACTACAGCTTAGCACGTACCTAAACCACGTGTGATTCGAGGATGCTACCAACGCAGAACAACTGCTTTCGAGTCTAACGGGTGCTGCCCAAAAAGAAAAGCACACAGCCTTTTGGCTATATGCTTAGTTTTATTGGGTTTAGTAAATTCAATAACTTGAATTTAAATACACTTCTTCTATAATAATTATAGAAAGAAATGACAAACCCAATTAGCTACACCTATTAGCCAATTGGTTGCCTGCTGTGTACTACCAATACATAGCAGGCTTTTTCTTTTTGCTCTTTTTTATATTCTGTTTTAAGCCAAAATACTTTCGCAAAATGTTAAATAAGAAAGGTTTTTGACTATAGTTTAATATTTGCATTTTCGACTTAGGAAGTCAATATCCTGAGCCAACTGGTGTGAAATACATAGTGTATAATGAATTTCACACTATGTATTTCACATTATTCATAATATATAATGTGAAATATATTTAACATTTAACACTATGAGCGAGTATGTTACAATCAATAATAGGATGATTGGAGGTTTAAATATGAATACAAAAATCGTATCTTTCTGTAACCAGAAGG
>SFZC01000206.1 GCA_004558955.1 bacterium
TTTGCAAGATGCTTTGATTCGTTTTTCCATTTTTTGTCAATGATTTCTATCTTGTGGAAGCGATTGATTTTAAACTCTCGATTGCTGTTTCTGTCGAGGTCAAAAGCCACAATGGCATTAATCGAGGGTTTGAAGTAATATGGTTCCACAATGCGATCTGAAATGCCGCTGCTTGATTCATATCCGTAAAGTTTGATGCATTTCTTTTGAGCAATAGCCGTTCGGATGACTTGGATATTTTGCATGTCTTGGTTGTTACCCTTTTTGCGTCGTTCTAATAACTGCTCCTTCAAGGACTCGGTCATCTTCACGGTTCTTCCCGATTTGCGGATATAGGATTTTTCCTCGTCAATGTACCACACATGATTGTCGCAAAATTCCACCACACCGTATTCGTAAGGAGAAATATGAATGCGTAATATTTTTTCTCCATTTTTTTCGCTTGTTTCGATATGGGTTGAAACTAAAAGTCCAGTAATGTCGCGACCGTTTTCTGGTCCGATGGAATCTTTGAAAGCATTTTCAATTGCTTGTTCAATAAAGAGGCGATATTTGTCGATGCTTTCTTCCGTGATATGTTTGTCTTTATACAGTTGTATCACATCTTTAGTCATGCCTTTAGCCTCGCCCGCGTCATTTACACCGATGTATAAGTCGCCGCCTTTTTCGGAGTTGAGAAAACCGCACACCGCATTTAATATGTTTTTCATTTGGCGTTTGAGGTTTGGCTTGTCGGTTTTACTTGGGTCAAACACCACGGAGGTTTTAAATTCCTTTGTGTCGTCTTCTTCACCATACTCTGATTCTTCATCGATGATGGATTCGTATTCATCGTCCACGAAAAGATTTTTTGCGATGGCTTGCTTGATGGCGTCGATTTCTCTCAATGGGATTACTCCATTAAGTGTTTGCGAGGCTTCTACTAATTTTTGGATATTGCCGATGTCGCCCACTCCTGGTGTTTTCTGCTCTGGTAGTTTTTGCATTTTCTGTAGTTCAAAATTGTAGTTGTTGAGTGTGGCTATAATTTGCAATTTTTCTTTCACATTTTCTATGTTGGCGAATGCGTCGTTAGCCTCAAGTGTGAGGTCGGTGTTGAATTTGTCGCCATGTGCAAATTTCACTAAAGCCATGAGGTATTTTAATTCAAAGCGCAGATATTCGGCGTTTTTGGTGTCGGCAATGAGGGTGCAGAGAGTGTTTGCCATACTCAATTTGAGGTGGCGAAGTCTGGTTTCTTGTTTGTGTTTGGCGTCGTGGTAAAGCGCAGAAATACAGTGGTGGATGATGTTTACAGGTATCTCCTCAACTTCTTCTAACTTGTTTTCGGAAGGTCTTGTGGTCCATTTGAGAAATCCATTCAAGAAATTTTTTCGAGCATTGGCCTTAAATTCCTCTACATCAAATTCTTCGTTATTACAGTTTTCGCTCAACAATCCGTTTATCACACAGTTTTTCCCCATTTTTTTATTTTCTTGCACAACCACATACTCGATTGCTTCCATTATTTCGTCATCAGACGCATTTTCTGTGTCCATAATATTGAGCGTAAGCCCATTCTCTGTTAGCCACTTATACCCCACAGAGTATTTGTCGTAGCAAATGGCGAGCATTTCACTACCGTTGGAATCTTCTGCAAGATCTTCGTAATATTTTGTGATTGCATTTCTCAAGATAAAAGGAAAATTTGAATTGTCTTGCACTTCCACTGTGAGCAATATTTCTTTTTCAGTATAACTTTTTTCGGTAAAGAAATCAAGGATGAGTTGTCGGTCGATGCCTAATATAGTCTTGTCGATAAACACTTGCCCTCTCTTTGCCTCAAATTTGGGGTCGATAGTCTCTACGTTAATTGTGTTGCGGTTGGCTTGAATTAGTTTCACACACACCAAGTCACCCACCTGATAACGTTGCTTTTTCGTGCTGGTGGCTGATGGTCGCACACTTTCCATTTGGCGTATTGTTTCCCAATAAGCCTTGTCGGTTTTTGAAATATTTGTTGATGCCGCTTGTGAAAGTTTGTCTGATCCGTTACCTACCACGTACAAATGACAAGGTGAGGGTAGGATTTGCTCAAGTTTTTTGTGCTGTCGGCAATCCTTGTAATTCAATGCTGCAATTTTTGTCGTGTTGTTGTCCACGATCAAGCACCCTTTATTCTGATAATACAGCACGGTTCCGTCGTTGGCTGCTTTGAGAGTGGTATCAGCGATTTTTGTGGCAAGCACTTGTGGATAGAAACAGCAGGGGTCTTTAATATCTGACCAAGTGACGTTGAATGTGTCAATGTCCACATCGTTAAGGCAATTAATGCACAGATTCATCAATTTTTTGCTTGTGTCGGTAGATTGCAGCCGAACAGTCGCCTCAAGTAGATTGCAGAGTGCCGCTAAAACCTCGTTGTCAGATAATTCGTTTTCCTGACATACAAGAAGGTGTGCCACCATCAGTTTTATGTATTTATGGCATTCCGCTTCGGGTATTGAACAGTTGTAGAGAGGTTGTGCGGCGAGAGCGTTGGAAATATCTTCCACTCTATCGCTGAGAGCATCGATTGTTAGTTTGTAATCGTGGTTTTCCCTATCTTTTGTCGTGCATTTCGATAGATAATTGATCAATGCCTCAAGGTTTTCATCAATGTACTCTTTTTTTACTTGAAGCCAAAAGTTGGAAGAATTGTTGTTTGTATTCATTTTCACTCAGATTTTAGATGTTCATGTTAACGTATGTGTATGATTACAAATGCAAAATCTGTGCCAAATTGCTTTTTTCTGACTTTGATGTGTAGAATAATCGAGAAGTATATGCTGATGAGAGAAAAAATGTGGGGGAATAGTGTGGGTAATTCGTGGGAAATTTTTAAATTTGTGGTTATTAAATTCGGAATGTTAACGGCAGTAACATGGAAAATAT
>SFZC01000054.1 GCA_004558955.1 bacterium
GTTTTGCTATCCAAAAGGGTGAGACAGTGTATCTCTTTAAAGAGATTGAGTTTTACTTCTACAACAAGAATCATCGCGATATTATCACTCATCCACGGGAGCACATAACATTACCATATCTAGTACAACAAATCTTCGTCTTGCCAGACATCCGCGACTTTGCAACTGCGACTTTTTCCTCAATCGCCTTGGTAATTCCCATCGCATTAATTGGATAAGCAGCCTTGTCTGTGGAAAGACAAATTACAGACTCTACCCCAGCTTCGATTGCAGCCGTCAGAACATTATCCGTTCCAATTACATTCGTGCGAACCGCCTCCATTGGGAAAAACTCACACGATGGGACCTGTTTTAATGCAGCTGCGTGGAATACATAGTCCACGCCTTGCATCGCCCCTCTTACCGAGGCCAAGTCTCGTACATCTCCGATATAAAATTTGATCTTGTCCGCCACTTCCGGCATCTTTGCCTGAAATTCGTGGCGCATATCATCCTGCTTCTTCTCATCACGTGAGAAAATTCTGATTTCTCCAATATCCGTTTGGAGGAATCGGTTTAATACTGCATTACCGAATGACCCCGTTCCCCCTGTAATCATCAATGTTCTATCCTTAAACATCTTTCATTTCCTCTCTATCGCACCATATAACACATTAATTGATTTCATAATAGCACTTTCTGCATTATTATCCAATGTAAAAATCCACCTCAAAGCCTTGCGTTACCACTAAGTCATTATATTATTTTTCTTAATAATTAGTCTTCTACCATTCCCTTCTTCATAAAAAGAAGAATACTCTGGCCTGTTCCCATCATTTGTGTAACTGAGACCTCCATATCAAGGTATTTCTTTCCTACCACAGATCCATCCGGATGGCAGGAACGGTTGCACAAGTCAATCCATGCTTGTACATGTTTTTATCAATATATATATAGTCTCTCCACCAAGCACAATTTCATGAACTCCCATTATATTCAAAATATTTGATAATTTACTCGTTCTCCCAAGAATTGTCATCTTAAAAAGTGTATTCTTTATCAAATTTTCTACTCTATCTTTGTTTTCACCGTTTAACTCACATGGTGTTTCTAATGTCTCCATAATTTTTTATTGTAATCTGCAATGTCATGTATTAATTCTATTCCCTGTACCCCTTTCGTTTCCTTAAAGATCATCTGTATTATGCACTTCACTATTAATCGTCATCTACAGCACCATTAACAAATAGAAATTCCATTTAAAAAAGATCATACATCTTCTTTTTTGTCCAAAACTAAATCTCTCCTTATTATTTCATTCATATTGTTTAATCCATACATATTTTTTTCTGATTTTATAAACAAATTTCTGTTCCATTTTCTTTTTTATTCTCTTGTATAGTCTTTGCTCTTTGGCTTTCTTCTTTTTATAAATTTCTATATTATTTTCTTTATTTTGACAATTAATTGATTCCAAAAAACATTTCAATTCTTTATTTTTTTCTAATGGCTCTCTTGCCACACTATCGTTAGCGTCTTTTTCCACAGTAAAAATATCTATGACCTCAGAAGTAAGACATGAATTTCCAATATAAATAATTTCGTTATTCTCACAAAAAGATTTTAATAGTTTATCAATTTTATTCTTATTTTCTTCAATCCATTTTAGTTCTTTAAAATAACCATTATCATCTTTTTTATCATCAATATATCTAACAAACAAAGTTGGTTCCTTTATGTCATGATAAAATCTTGCTATTCGTCTATTATATTTTTCTCTTACAAATGAAATTTGGTTTTCTAGTGGCTGATATGCCGAGAAATCATGATAAAATTCTATATTATATTTATCATTTCTAAATATATGCATACATGGCTTATATTGCGACATACATTTTAAATCTAAATATTCCGAAAAATCATTTTCAATAGCTTCAAAAATTCCAGACAAATCAGAAATACACCAATCAAACGGATACGATGCATTTCTTAATCCAATTTTTTCCAATTCCAGCGCAACTGAGCAAAAATACCCTAACGAAATTACATGTTTATAATTTTTTCCCCCAATATCATTCATTATTCATCAACCTTTCTTGTATATAGAGAATGCTCGAAAATATCGATTTAATTTTTCAAGATTCAGCCTTCATGTATTATTACTGTTAAATTCTGTAAACGCATCTCTCTTCTCATCCTTTTTTAGATACATTTCGTAATTTAAACGGAAAATCTCAATTGTGAGTACTTATTACCAAACTGACAAACTTGTCGATCTATAATTTCTTACTGAATACAAGCGCCGATACGGCAACCTTAAACAATCATGATCAGGTTAACAATTCCCACTCTGGGATGGGACGATAATCTCTTTCTTCATTTTCCTATTCTTCGCACTGCAAAAATTGAATAAACGTGAGCACTCCCTATGGAGTGTTTACTAATCTATATCTAGATTTTTATAAATTACACATTCACATAAAAATTTCATCCGAAAAAAATAGATGCTCTTGTTCAGCTTCTATTATTAATAAATTTGAATGCCAACAATTGTTAGAACTAGTCAAAATATATTGCAATAGATCATAATTAATATTTCGTTTTTCCAAAAAATTATTTTTAATGCAGACAATTTTTATAGACACTGGAATCATATTGGAGGACATAGCTGTAAAACATCCTATAAATCTATTCAAATTTCCCACTGGATTTATCATACTTATAAAAGCCCGCTCCCATGAATCATTATTCTTTAAGGAAATATAAATAGATGTACTTTCAATATCACAACCTCCACAATAATAATATTCTGCTCCTCCAGCCTCTCTTATATTATTATAAAATCTGACATTTCCATTTTTTCAATATATAACTTTGATTTGATAAGCTTTTGTTTTATCCCTTTCATCTGAGAATAGTATAAAAATTGGTACTCTCCAACATATTTTTCATCAATTGCTTCAAGTATTGAAATGTTTGCCGGATTATAAGGAATCCAACCATTTCTATTTTGTTCTAAAAATTTAACACTTAATGCCGCAGTTACTTGACAAGCTAATTGATCTGCAGTATTCCAAAATTCACAAGGCAATTTTTTACTTTCTTCACAAATTTTCTTAAAGCTGTTTGTTGTTTATTTGTCTCCACTCCATATGATTCTTTTTTAGCATCATCAGCTATTATAAAACTTAAGACAGGGATTCCCTTAGACAACGCATAATCATACTCTTTCTCTGTATAACTGATTCCCTCCTCAAATAAAGTTCCACAATATCTACCAATAATCAAAACAAAATAATCTGACATGTCAATAGTATTTTTAATTTGGCACCATTATTCCGCATTATCTGAATGGAACATTTCCATTCCAATAGGGAAATGATAAAGTTCTAAAATTGCCTGTGTTACTTTTTGACGTTCTTCAATTAAATCTTTATACGTTGAGCTGATAAAAATTTGATATCTTTTTTGCATATTCTTCCTATAATCTTTCTATAATGCCACACCCCAAATGATTATTTCGGTTCTCTCTGAACCTAATCAATGACCTTCTTCCTTGAACATTTTCTGTTTAGAAAGCTTATCCACGCCGATTTAAGAAAATTTAAATTTTCAATGTACAACAAATATATCTAACTCATCTTTCCCCTTGCAGAAATACTAGGATTTACTTTTATACAGTACCCACAATTGAGGACTTACCGCCTTCTTATCTCCACAATTTTGATTGTTTATATTTCTATTATAAGTCTTGTCATATAAAATACCTACACTTTTGCACGTTCCATTTTGCATTGCATAATTTTTTCATTCTCGCTTTATAAGATTACTATATGTAAAACATTATACATCATTATCTTAGTATTTTTTTATCTAACGCATATGTTTGCAAAACAATATATGGAATATACGAAATAATGTTTGCATATATAATAGATGTATATGAATCAAACATCTTTGAAAATACAATTGCTAATGGAATATTTGCAAGTGCACCTATTGTAACAGTAATAACTTGTAGTTTTAGTTTACCTAACCCATTAACAATATTTGTAATTACATTTGACCAAATCATCAAAGATCCTAAGACAAAAAAAGTAATACTTATTTCCATCTTTGCTGGAATAGTATTATTACCTAACCATATATTAAATATTATTTGCGTAAATGGGACTATACATAACTCTCCAATAATAAATATCAAACCAATAATTTTGGTAATTTTATATGATTTTTTCAGCCATTCATAATTGTTTTCACTTTTTGCCTTTGTAACAGCAGACCACATAGGTGTCATCAACATCGCTATCGCTGCATTTGCCAATGTAAACACTTTAAAATACAATTGATACTCGACAACAAATGCGTTTCCAAATAATAATTCAACTAAATAATTATCTGTGTTCCCCAAAAGAAATGCCATTAACTGTAACCATAAAAAGGCCCCCCCCAACTTCAATGTATCAAAAGCATATTCTCTACTAAAATAATTAATTGACGGTCTAACATCTTTTAGTTTTATGCCAAAAACCATCACCGTTGCAATAAACAGAGGTAAATTTGACGCTATAAAATAATTCCAAGACAGTGCATATAAGTCATTATGAAAATATCCTAATTTGTTACTAGCCATAACATATATGCACATAATTACACTTGTGCACAATGCAAAAAAACCTGGTAAAAACGATTGTTGTAAAGCATAACAAATTGAAGTGATCAAACGTAAAACAAACTGAAGAATAATACTTGCTATTAAAATAATAATTATCTTCTTCAAATCTTGATTTGAAATAATGCTGTCATCAATATTAAGTACTCTATTCCAATCAACTATTCTAACCATAACGATTAATATAAGTAAAATCCCCCCTGCATTTCCAAACATAAATATATATGCCGATGATATATATCGTTTTTGCATAATTTTATCTCTTTTTGCGATAGCTTCCGTTAACTTATTTCGCAAACCATTTCCAATGCCCATATCACATGCTAAAATCCACGTAATCATTGATAAAACTGTATACCAAACACCTAAACTTTCTTGATTATCAAAATAATCCATATAAGCCGGCGTCATTGCTAAATTAATCACAAGTGCCACAATCTTTACAATTGCTGTACATACCACATTAATTTTTATATTTTTATTATCACTTTTGTTATTCATATAATCATATTTTAATCCTTTTACTCTAATTCATCTTTCATTTTTTTCATAAAAAGTCTAATATCCGAAAAATACTCTGCATTCCTTTTTATCCATTCCTCGTCACGATCCCACCATCGCAATTTTAGTAGGAAATCTATTTCATCTGGTTCAAAACGATAGCCTATCACTTTAGCTGGCATACCTGCAACAATTGCGTAAGGAGGTACATCCTTTGTAACAATTGCGCCTTCCATAACTACCGCACCATCACCTATAGTTATCCCTTGATTTATTCGTGTTGTACCAGCTGTTACCCATACATCATTTCCAATAACAATCCTCCACTTATTTTCATTATCAGCATAAACAAATTCTTCAAAAGTATTTCTTTTTACATATGTATATCCCATTTGTCCCAATGTTGAATACAATGCGGGATGAATTGAAACAACATTATGAATAGGATGAGCACCAATTAATGACGTAAAACCAATTTGACAATATTTTCCAATTTTACATTGGATAATATCTGAATCTCCTGTTATCAAAGTTCCATAACCGATCTCCGAATTACGAAGAATTACATTTTTTGTAATTTTATTTTTTCCTTCTAACTTGGTATTATATATTTTTGCTTTATGATGAATTATGCAATTCAAAGGTGCCTTATTCTTTTTACACATATAATAATTTACGATCTTTTTTACCACATTTTTAATCATTAGCTTAACTTCCTTTTCTTTTTAATATAAGATTAACAAAATTCTTTGATTATGTCACACTTGCCGGTCATCAATAGATTTGACAACTATATAAACTCGAATTTAGAATATCTGATTATAAATTTATAAAAACTTCATAATAGTCAAAGCAGTATATCCCATACCACATATTAGATATTCTTTTAGTCGCATCCTGCAGTTTTACTGATCTCATTTTTACACTTATAATTAATATAACACATCACAAAATCAGCCTTATAATTGTAATCTTCCGAACTTATGAATATAAAATACATCAACGCAAAAGCACCTAAGATATAAGCTCCTCCAAAATTCATCATCACCCACACTATCATTAAGTTTTTTTGCATGTTGCTACCTTTTATATATATTTCAAACAACAAATATGTAAACATAACAATTCCAACAAGACCTAAATAATAATATATTCTAAATATTCCAGGCAAAAAACCCTGAGGTTCTGACATTCCATTTCCCCAAAAAACTTTCCATAATCCACTATTTCCCGCATATACTCCAGCGATATCCTTAAAATGTGTGTTTGATAAAATTCCGCCGATTCCTTTTCCTCCATTACTCTTAAATGTTCTATCAACAAATAACGTCCACATTCCAGAAGAAAAAAATGTCATTCCTCCTCCCATAACTAGTATCAATTCAAGAAAATGCTTGTTTCTAAAATTTTTACTCTTAAAAATAAAAATTCCCCATTCCACTAAGAATAAAAATATACCCGTAGAAGATTTAGTCAACACAATCGCAATAGAGAAAAATATACTCCTTTTTAACCAACCTCTCTCTCTCTTCTCATCAAATAAATTAATTGCCAAAGGCAGCGCCAAATATCCTCCTAATTCTGCTGGCTCTCCTAATATAGAGGTAGGTCTATACGAAACTCCATACATTGCCTTTTGTAATACTTCTCCATCTACATCACGTATTGAATTTAGCAATGGAAGAGATGCTGTTAAATATACGCCAAATTTTGCAGCTATTATTTGTACAAATGCATATATTGCCACAATTGTTGCCACCATCCCAAGATACTTCTTTCCTTTTTTCATATTAAAATATGGTTTAAAGATTATTATAAAACAGTACAGCATTGCAAGTCGCATCCCAGTTCCAAAAGAATCCGCAATACTCACGTTATCAATAAAAGATAAGCTCGTACGAATAACAATCACTACGATTGTGCATATCATACCTCGTTCATTTGCAATTCTACCTTCTGATAAAACCGTAATATAAAACATCGTTATTAATGCAATCACTTCTCCAAACGTAATAAGAGGGAAAATAGATCTATAGCCAAAAATCAAGGGATATATAACAACCAAAAAACTTACCCAATTTTCTAATTTATTTTGACAATCGCGATTAATTTTTAAATCTATCATTTTCGTTCCTTTATCTTATCCAAAATTAATCTCGCAGAATATTCTGGAGTGCTCTCATAATACATTTTTTCAACATCTTTCTTACATATCTTTATTTTTCCAATTTCATTCAAATAGTCCTCTAATTCTATGATTTCTTTTTCTATATTTGTATTATACAATTTTACGACCTTATATGCCGAGCTTCTAGTGTAATACTCCGCATTAGGATCATCTTCTATCCCAGAAAAATGCACAATAGGTTTAAGATATGATATGCATTCAAATATTTTTGCTGAAATATGATTACTTGATTTCAACGTAACTAAAATATCACAACTTGCCATAACAGAATTTAATGTTTTTTGATCTACGTATCCATGTATAATAATTGGTAATCTTTTTCTTTCTGCTAACGCTTTAATTTTCTCTGCCTCAGCCCCTCTAATATACATATGTAAGATACATTTTCTTTTAGAAGAAATCTTTTCAAAAACAGAAAGCATTTCTCGATAATCATAGTGAACGCCTCCTATAGATCCTGCATAAACCCAATTTTCATAGTTTCTATCAAAATCATAATCTGGTATTTTTTCTACATCTTTGATTTCAAGTCGAGGTAAATCCACCTCAATAAGTTTTTCTCTATAGCTATCATATCGTTTCGGCTCAAACTCTTTTCTTCTAGCTTTCATGTAAAAATAAGCACTACATTTTTCCAAGATTTTTTTTTCCCAATAGAAACCATTCGCAAATGCAAAGTCACCTTTAATATAATCATTCCTCAATGTGTCTACTGCATAAACAACAACTGGAACAGACGGATATTTTTCTTTGAACTTACACGCTGCAATAGATAGCTCAAATGGATTTAAAACCGACACAATAGCATCAAATTGTATACCGCTATAATATTTTGCAATTGTTTTATAAATTTTATGCGGCATCGAAAAAGAGTACATCGGTTGCCACGGAACTAAAAAAATTTTACGTGAACGATTTAAAAATTTTGCGAAACGCCTCACTATTTTTGCTTTTTTACAGTTACCTAAATTATCTGCCAAATAGAAAAGTCGTTGTCTCAAATCCGGTTTAACATAAATAATAGGATTTTCCTCCCACTTATTAATTTTTTCAATTCCACAATCCTCATACGCCAGCACAGTCACATCAATCTTATTTCGATTAAATTCTTCTATTAAAGCTTGTGCACAAACAGCGTTAGCATACGGCTTAGGATAATACTTGTCCGTTAACACTAAAATTCTCATTTTCACTTTTTTGAAAATAACGATAATTAAAAAGTCTATACGCTATAATCTCTTTCCTTTGATTATTTGTTTAACATAATAAATGTATCTATCAATCGCAGGTACGATATCTCCCCTTAGCTTCAAAGCGAAATCTTCACACTTACGATATTCCTTGATCCATTGCCTAAACTTTATATTTTTTACTAACACATTTCGAATATCTGCGCATTCTGTCATCGTAAAACTTTCTTTTTCAGGGCTAGCCTTTATTCCAATACTATGCCCTACATAATCTTCTGTCCAAGCATATGGATAATAATACCCCTGTGAAATCCCCATATACACATCTCCCGAATTTCGAAAATTTATTTCATTTAATATTACCTCATCTCCAACGACGAATAATTCTATATCATACAAACCATAAAAACCTATTTTTTTAAGACATTTTATAATTGATTCGCATTTCAAAACAATCTCTTTGTCGGTTAATATCTGTGAATAACTATTAGTCCCCCCTTTTGTAGGCCATGATCTTATCGTTTTTGTCGGAATTTGACAAATAAATGGTTCATTTCTTAATATACATCCAAACACATCTATTTCGTAGTCTATCTTTAAATATTCTTGAATCAAAACACGTTCATAATGTTTTTCCTTTAATTTTGCCAACTCCATTTCGAGTTGTTCTCTTTTATCACAAATAACAATATCTCTTTTATCGCCTTCCGCACTTATTACAGGCTTAACTATACAAGGGAATACCAGATTTGAAATATCATTATCCTTAGCAAAATAATAAGTTATTGTCTCAGCCATTCTAATAGAATTCTCTTTTGCAAAATAGTACTGTTTGCTTTTATCCATTAATTCACTAATTTTTCCCTGTTGTCCATTAATTGACGGAACCATAAATCCATTAAATTCATTTAATCTGGAATCTAATTCAAGCGCTGCAGCATCAGAATACGGAATAACAAACATATGATCCCGTCCCTTTCCAAATCGTTCTATTATCTTGTCAAACGCAGTCCTCTCATCCAGATACACATAACAATCATTAACATATTTTGATTTTTCAAGGAAACTTTTTTTGTTGTCTGAAATCACAATACTATGAACAACTATTTTATTAATTCCAAAAATTCTTGCAAGCCCTAGTCCATTATGATGATCGCCACCAACAATAATTACCTCATATTTTTCTTCAACCATTTCTTTTCCTTCTCGCAAAATATAATCTATTAATCAACCTATCAGTAAGTCCTTCCTTTCTTTTTTTAATCATGTCAATTTTAAAATCATAAAATTGATTTTTATATGTATTTAAAAACTTCTCCAAATTATTAAAATCTGCATCACTCATTATATTAGGATGATAACAGAATGTTACTATCTTAAAGGGCAATTTTCTACAACGTCCAGATTGTTGTGGTATGAAATAAACACCTTCATCTTCATAAACATCATTTGCAATCGTATCACTTATAATTCTAATAGGACTCTCTTCTTTCAATGCTATCAAAGTATTTCTGTCAAATGTATGCGCTGGTGCAAAAAAAATGTTAGGTTCAATCCCATTACACTTTAGTATTTCATATCCGTCTCTAATCTTCTGTCTTTGGCGTTCTAATGAAACTCCTGCAAATTCACTTTTGTGGTTTACCGGATTAATTCCGCCTTCATTAGTTTCAAAAACATGACTATATCCATGTAATGCTGGTGCCCAGCCTTTATCTTGCCACTTATTCATCAATTGCCAAAAATCAGCAACTTTATCATACTTCAACAAATCAGGATCTTGATTCTTCGGAATAATTCCAAATATCGGTTTAACATCATACTTATCCAGAATTTTCTCCATTCGAAACCAATTATCCCAATTCATATACTCGGACGCATCATCTAATCTCATTAAATACATTCAGCTATGTCCTTCCGTTCCTAGTATTTTTATTAGCCGTTAAGTAAAAATCTTGCATCTTCTTTGCGTTATGTACAACATCATATCCCGAAGTCTTTACCTCATCTATATGAGAACTTCGTTCCGCATCAACATAGCTAACAATATTATCTTTCCATATTTTTATTCCCTTATCTAACTCGATTGCACAAATTAAACTAGCTCCAATATCCACTTCCTTCGGAATTCGTTCAGATACCACGCAATGAAGTCCTGATGCCTGTGCCTCAATTGCAGCCATTCCCAAGCCTTCCCACAGTGATGGAAAAGCAAAAACATCCATTGCTTGATAATAATCACAAGTATTACTTTTACTTCCTGCCAAAATAACACTGTCATTTATTCGAAGTTCATTTATCTTTCTTTCTATTTCAGATCTTTTTTCTCCATCCCCTATTAATAGCAAACAAGCATTGTCTCGTTCCTTCAACACTTCTGAGAAAACCTCAAGTAAAAACATATGATTTTTAGGTTCTGTAAAGCGACCGACATGACCTATTACAAATTTATCCGAAATCTTTAATTTCTTTCGAATTTGTATTCTCTTTTGTAAATTGTAGCCAAAGCGTTCCGAATCAATTGCATTAAATATTACTTCAAAATTATTTCTCGCTATTGTACGGTTTCCAAACATCCACTTACCAGCATCATACGAGCAGGCAAACATATAATCAGCCTGAAATCTAACTGGAAACTGCATAATATCTTTAATGACAGAGATTATTCCACTACCATTAGAAGTACTGTGACTATGTGCAATCGCATAGCAGCCATATTTATGTGCAATCGAAATACATATAGCAGCTACACTTCTCACATGACAATGAAACACTCGGTACTCCTGGTGCTGTTCAAAAAAAGACTTCCACCACTTTACAAACTCAAAATGATTTTTCCCGTTGTATCTCGGAGATTCATATACTCTGCCACCTAATGATATTATCTCATCATAAAAATCTACTTTTTGATTGGGAAATGTCACAAAATCAAATTGTAACGTTTCTCTGTCGATTTTTCTATAAATCTCCATAACAAATGATTGTGATCCCCCAAATTCTAAAAGTCCAATATAATGTAGTACTCGAATCATCTTTCTTCCTCGATTTCATTCATATATGCATCAACAACGATTTGACGATCAAAATACTGCTCTACTTTTTTTCTTCCAGCTGCCCCCATCCGCTTTCGTTCCTTTGCGGATAGATTCACGAATTTGTCAATGGCTATAGTCAATTTTTCACTATCCTTCTGCGGAATCATATAGCCATTCACACCATCATCCACAACCTCTCGACACCCAGCCCTGTCCGTTGTAATAATCGGTCTTCCGGAAGCACATGCCTCCAACAGTACATTACTTACCCCCTCCGGATAATAGGTTGGATGAACAACACAATGAATATTCTTCAAAAATTCCGACACATTTCGAATCATCCCATGATAAATCACCGTCCCATCCTTGTTTAATTCTTCGAGTTGCCCCTCATACTCCTTCTCGCAAAAACCACAAATATGAAATTCTGTGTTCGGATATTTCGTCTTTATTTTCTTAGCCGCTTCAAGATATTGATCAATCCCTTTTTCCTTCATAATACGGGAAATAAAGGCAAATCGAACGCAATCTTGATCATCTGGATAATCCAGAACCGGGAACCTCTCTAAATTCACCCCAGATCCCGGAAGCATTCCATGTTTGTCTCTCGCAATATTGTGTTTTACAAAAAACTGCTTATTCTCTTCATTT
>SFZC01000207.1 GCA_004558955.1 bacterium
AGAAAGAGAAGCTTTTTGTCAAAGATGTGGTTACAACAGTTGGTGACGAGGGACAGACCGAGACGTTGGCAGTTGAGCCGAACAAGAAAGTCATGAAAGAGGATGAGGCTGTTGCGGTGAAACCAAAGCAGACATCGAATAAGAAGCAGTCCAGAAAGCAACGAAAAAATCAAAAGAAATAACATTGTGATTGAGAAGAGAGTGTTGGCTCTCTTCTCATTTGCTTTATAGATGAAATGAATTCCGGGGATGCTTAGCAGTGAGGATGGCGCGTTGCTTCGATGTGGTGACATGGGTATAGATTTCTGTGATATGAATCGAACTGTGACCAAGCATTTCTTGAATATAACGGATATCAACGTCTGCTTCTAAGAGACTGGTTGCAAATGTGTGTCGGAACATATGAGGAGTAATATGTTGGTCGATAGAGGCAAGTGTAGTATATTTTGTTATCATACGACGTACAGCCTGATCGGATAGTGCGGCACCATTCTGTGTAGCAAAGAAATGGCTACAACCTTGAATTTGAGGAAGATAATTATTATGATATTCTATCAAAATTTGTAATACATCCTTATTTCCAATTTGAACAATCCGCTCTTTGGAACCTTTTCCGTAGATTAGAATTGTGCCGTCATACAAGTCGACATCAGTGTCCCGCAGCGCACACAATTCCGAAATACGTATTCCGGTAGCAAAAAGCAGTTCGATAACGGCAATATCTTGTAACGCTTTTTTCTTTTGATAAGCTGTCTTTGCGCAGGCTCGTTGCTGATATATAGTGGATAGGAATATTTCAATCGTATGTAAGGGGATGGTTTTTGGTAAAATTACGGGTTCACGAAATTTTATCTGTATTTTATTAAATGGATTCGTAGAAATACTTTCCTTATATTCCAAATAGTGAAACAGTGCTTTGATAGAAGCAATTTTCCGTTTGACCGTTTTCGGCTTGTATTCCTGGTGCAGGGCGCTTATGTATTCTTCCAACATATCCGGTGTGATATCGGAGATGTTCCGATCGAAAAAATGATTTTGAAACTGTTTAAGGTCGATACGATAGGCTTTAATGGTTTTGGCATCCAGGCGCTTCTGATCCTGACAATATTCCAGATAGATGTCGATCTGTGTTTGTAAATTATTCATGGGTTCTCCTTTGTGTATTATGCTTATTTGTTCGAATTATATGGTACATGATATGATGATAAATTGGCAGATATGGAGAAAGATAATTGAAAATGGGGGTGGAGGGAAAAGATATCTTTCAAATTTTTAGACGGGATGTTATAATAGATATCAAACAAGTATATGTGTAGAAAGTAGAAGAAACCGTAAATTAAGCGGATGTTAAAATGACAAAATTTATTAGATGGATAATAAGAGATTATTACTCATAATTAAAAAGAATCGAACTTGAGATTATTATATAAAGAGGAGTCTTATGAGAAAACAGTATGACGAAGAACAAATAAGAAAAGCATGTTTCAAAATAAACGAAGAATTGCCTGATAAGAATGCAATTAATCGGGCATTTTCAACACAATATTTTAATGTAGAAATATCAGAAGATTTCAATAGAAAAGACTTGCAAAGAATTACAGTTAATAAATGTAAATTTATTGACTGCAATTTTTATGGAGTTGCAGCTACCGGATCCAAATTTTCGAAAACAGAATTTTCAAATTGTAACTTAAGTGGAGCTAATTTTCAGTATTGTTATTTTAACGGAGTTTCTTTTAGAAGAAAAACTATGTTTAAAGGTACTAATTTAAGTCATAGTGTGTTCTGTAATTGCATATTTGATATATGCACTATTATCGAATGCACTTTATTTGATTGTCTATTTGAAAATTGTAGTTTTTTAGCTGGCGATATAAGAACAAGTACATGGGAAAATTCAACACTGCGAGCCTGTCTTTTTAAAGACATCAACTTAGCACATATTAATATGGAATATATCAAGGTTGAAAAACCTAAAATGCGTAATACAATATTATCGCCTTATCAAATTCCGTATATAATAGGAGCAACAATTTATTTACAAAATACTGCTGATGATGTAAAGGTGTATACTGATAATGGAATTATATCTAAAGAAAAATATTGCACTTTATATGAAACACTTGCTGTTTTTTTCTATTCTCATCATGAATACTTTCCATTGGCGAATATTTCTATTGCATTGGAACAAAATAATTTAGCATTTGAATATATTAAATCAGGTATAAGAGAAGCTTGCGATTATCACGATTTTCGGATGGTTAAACATTTTTGCCGATTAGCATGTTCGATTGATAACTTTACGCATACTCAGTTGAAAGAATTATACGATTTAGTTACAGATATATCATATAAATCTAATTGGGATCTAAATATATTACACTCTTATTTACTTAATATAGGTGAGATACGAGAACTGTTAATGAATAATGTTCCACATGCTGAACGAGTTGAATTTTTAATCAAAACAAATATATCTAAAAACGATGTGCAATCAGTAAAAGATTTGTATGAAAAAGTTAACAAAATTATTAGCACCAATTGTTCAAATAGCCATATTGATGCTGTAGAATTAAGACACAATTCGCCTTATGAATTTTATGTTGTATGTGTTGATATGTTGCCAAATATATTATTACTTATTAGTGCAATGTACTCAGCTTTTTCAATGGGTAATAAATTTATTAGCATATGTAAAAATTATGAAGAATTACGTAGAGTTCATCAGCAAAACGATTTGTATCAATATGAAAAAGAAGAAAAAGAATTGGACATAAAACTAAAGAAAAAGCAACTTGAGCAACTAGAGCAATACTCCCCCGCCAAAACTTCATCTAATATATTCGTGGTAAATGAAATTGAACATAATATAAAATGTAGTTCTTTGGATG
>SFZC01000208.1 GCA_004558955.1 bacterium
CTCAAACTCTCCGAAGGTCTTTCCTGCGTAATAAGAACTATAGGAAAACCGTCGGGAATTTCAACTGATTATGTTGAAAAACTTCAACCAAAAGAAGTTGGCAAGGTTAAGAATATTTTAGATACATTGGTTTAATTTATCTTTATTTTAAATAAAAAATGATGACTTCCAAAGACAGAAATAGTGTAGCTTTACCACTATTTAGTTTTGTAAAACCCAAGCAAGGTAAAGGATTGAACTATTTGTAAAGATAGTTTAAAATATTAATAGGAAGTTCCTATTTGCCCTCATAGGTTTCTGATGAGTGTTATTCCCCGCCCCACTCTAAAAACAAAAAGGTATCCGAAAAATTAACACTGAAAGGTGATGATATAATGGATACGATTTTTGCACGCAAAATTTTATTTTTTAATTTGAAGTCGCATTTTTATGCAGCGGGATTTTTCTTTTTAGCATTTGTTTTGTATAATCTATATTTTATGCCTTCAATTTTTGCAAATGATTTGATTGCAAATACAAATTTGACGGTTCCTGCAATGACAACTTTGACCAAATACATAAATAACGGTCTGAGTTCGGGGTATTTGAAAAATAAATTTGATGCACGAATTAAAGAAAAATATCAAGGTTATTATGTAAGTGACGTGGCTGACGGGGTTAAACATATCCGTATGACAAGGTATTTTAGTGGAAAACCTGTCAGAATGAATGTTGTTGAAGTTAATAAACTTGTTGCTAAAGATTATGAAGTTCGCCCTGCTGTTGCTTCGTCTTCCTATTTACACAGTAAAAGAACGGTTAGAACCATTGCTCAAAACACAAATTCAATAGTCGCAATAAATGGCGGATTTTTTAAACCGCAAACGGGTGTTCCGCTCGGAACTTTGATGATTAATCATAAATTATACACAGGTCCGATTTATGACAGAGTAGCTTTCGGAATTTTTGAAAACGGTTATAAGGTTGATCGTGTGCAATTCAAAGGCAAAATTATCGGTAACGGGTACGAAATTCCTATTGATAATATAAATCAACCACGCATGTTATCCTCATATATATTGATGTATACTCGGGATTGGGGAGCCGTTGCCCCTGCTTCTCCACAGTATGGAGTTCAACTTCGTGTTGAAAATAATCGGATTACAGCTGCTTCTGCCAATCCCCTTTCTATTCCGCAAAACGGTTATGTTTTGGTCGGACCTAAATCAAAATTAAGTAAATTATTTGGTGCAGGTGCCGTTGATACTCAATTATTGTTGTCTTCCGGTTGGAATAATGCAAAACATATTATCGGCGGTGGTCCTTATTTGGTTAAAAACGGTGAGGTTTATGTCGATATGACTGCTGAAAAACTACAAGCAATCGGGGGTAGAAATCCACGAACCGCAATAGGTTATACCAAAGACAATGATTTAATTTTGATTACTGCAGACGGGCGAGAAGGTCATTCTGTCGGGCTTACACTTGTCGAACTTGCTAATTTTATGAAATCTTTAGGTTGTGTTGATGCAATTAACCTTGACGGTGGCGGTTCTACCGTAATGTATGTGAATGGGGTTATCGTCAACAAACCGCAACAAATCGGAGGTATCGCTCTTTCAAATGCTATGGTCATCTCTAAAAAATCTGACAACTAAACTTCTGAAAATCTTTGAATACATTGCGAAAAATACAATTTTATTTGCTTAAATTTTGTATTTCTTCAATCAATTCATTGATACTTGCATCATCTTTTATTGATTTTGCATTGTTAGCGGCAGTCAAAGCTTCCGAATAACGTTGCATGTTATAGTAAATTGCGGCTTTGTTGTATTCAATTAAGTATTTATCATCATTACTTTTGATGTATCTTTCACCTTGTTGAAGGGTGTTTATTGCACTTTGAAAATCTCCAAAATCCGCATAAGATGATGCCAAATTGATATATCCGCCTGCGATTGTCGGGTAATTTTTGATATAATTTTGGTTTTCATGAATTTTATTTTTTATTCTTTCGTCATCTTCACCAATCAAAATCGGTGCGTAATAAAAGGTTTCGCTTTGCAAATTCGGATTGTTTGAAATTGTCGGTTTAATTCTATATAACAATACGAGAGTGTTCAAATCGTTCATTGTAAAATTCGGTGTCGGCAATGTTGTAAAATATCTTGAGCCGTTATCTTTTTGAGCAAACATTAAATCTCTCGGATTATTGCTGTGTCCCATTATTCCTAAGGTATGACCGAGTTCATGCAAGGCGGTATTCAAAATTTCTTGCGGTGTAAAATTTGAGTGTCTCGGGTTTGTTTTATAAAATGTCAAATTCATTTTCTTAAGAAGTTTTTGACTTGAAATTTCAGGCTCAGTGAAGGCTACAACGTAACTGCAAACATCTTTTTTGCAATAATCTTCAGGCAAATCCTTGAACGAAATTACAATATTTGCGTCCTTTTCGTTTTGAACTTGAGTAAATTTAACAAAATTTGTGCTGTTTGACCACAACGACAAGGCTTTATTTATGTTCTCAACGTAGTAACTCGGAATATCGCTTGAGTTTTCAATATAGACTTTCAGCGGGAAAGAACGAATATCCCAACGAAGAATATCGTTTCCAAAAACTGCATTGCTTATGTAATTCCCTCTAAACTCCGAGAAAATCAAAGATTTTAGAAACGCTACTTTTAATTTTGCGGTTTTTGCGGCTTCGTCATTGGGTTCGGTGTTTGCAATGTTGTATAATTTCTTTTGTACGGTGTAAGTCGGTTTTGCTTTTGAAAGTGCCAAAACGTAAGTATAACGCATTAAATTATCTTTTGGTGTTGCAAATAAGGCTCTTTCAAAATACGGCAAAGATTGCTCGTAATTGTTCGCAAGGTATAATTCTTTTCCCTTGTTAAAATTGTACATT